>JBLHHE010000332.1:0-3612 GCA_047616465.1 Alphaproteobacteria bacterium | reverse complement strand
TTCAGCGCCCGCCGGCGCCGGCGGGCCCTTCGGTCGATGGTGTACAAGCGGTGATCGATTGGATTATCGGCCGGCTGGGCACTTGACCCGCTGCCCCGACGCAGGAACACTCAGGCTATGTGGTTACGAATATTAGCGATTGCAGTTCTGGTGACCGGCTTGGTCGGCCCGGCATCGGCACAGATTGAGCTTTTTCGCGATGACCCGGTCATCGTCGCGGCCTATGAAAACAGGCCCAGCGACGTGCGCGAATTGATGGTCCGCCGCTCCTCGACTACCCGGTCCGATGGCGATGGCAGGACCGCTTTGATCTGGGGTGCGATTCAAGGCTCGTACGATGCCATCGAGGTTCTGCTCGAATTTCAAGCCAGGACCGATATCGTCGATGGGCTGGGCAATAGCGCGTTGTACTATGCGGCGGGTAACGGTCATTTCGATGTCGTCGAATTGCTGCTTGAGGCCGATAAGCTGATCGACAGGGAAAACCTCGATGGCCGCACGCCGCTCATGCATGCCGCCGAGAAAAGCCAGGCAGAGGTCGCCAAATTGTTGATCGAGCGTGGCGCAGAAATCAACCACACCGATTTCACCGGCCGTTCGGTACTCGACATGGCGCGTAACGGCCGTTCTCGCCAGCTTGTGAAAATCCTCGAAGCCGCCGGTGCGCGTTAGACCCTAATCCAGCTTATCCGCATAACCGTCACTTAGTCTGCCTGGGCCGGAGCACGTGATGGTGGCCGGGATCGTAGAGCTGACTGTTGGCGAAGGCGTCGGGGGCGTCGAGATCGGCGGCGAGCGCCCGGCCAATCAGGATGAGGGCCGTGCGTGTAATGCCTAAAGGTTTCACCTTGTCGCGAATAGTTGCCAGGGTGGCGTGCACGATCTGCTGATCGGGCCAGCTCACCCGGTAGGCGACAATGGCGGGACAATCGGACCCATAAAAGGGGGTCAGCTCGCGCACCACGGGCACAAGATTATTTATCGAAAGATGGATCGCCAGGGTGGCGCGGCTCTGCGCCAGGGTCGCCAACTCCTCGCCCGGCGGCATGTCCGAGGCCCGCACCGCCGTGCGCGTTAAGATGATGGTCTGCGCGACTTCGGGCAGGGTCAGCTCGCGGCCGATCGCGGCGGCGGCGGCGGCGAATGCCGGGACGCCCGGAACAATCTCATAGGCGATGTCGCGCGCCACCAACTGGCGCATCTGTTCGCCGATCGCGCCGTAGATCGAGGGGTCGCCGGAATGCACCCGCGCCACGTCGAGGCCTTTATCGTTGGCGTCGACCATATGTGCGATGATCTGGTCGAGGGTCATGGGCGCTGTATCGAGAACGGTGGCGCCCGGCGGGGCCGATGCGACGATCTCGGCCGGCACCAGCGAACCGGCATACAAGCACATAAGGCAGCGTTCGATCAGCCGTTGCCCGCGCACGGTGATGAGATCGGGCGCACCCGGTCCCGCGCCGATGAAGTAGACGGTCATCTGCTGTGCCTCGCCATTTTATTTGCCATATAGCCTTTCTTCGTCAGCACGCGTTTTTCGACCAGGAACCACGATATCGCCGCGAGCAATATCGTGACGATGCTGGCCGCTACCGCCAGCCACCAGCCGTTGAGCGTCGGCGGTAGGAGTTGCACGAGCGCCTGCTGAACGGGAAAAGCGTAGAGATAGACGCCATAGGAAACATCACCCACCTTGCCCGGATCGAGGGCCGGGTAATACCGGGCGAGCGCGAGCGCTAACGTAATGTAGCTGACCAAAACCACGAAGATCAGGGCGTGCAGCTTGGGAAACGCCGCCGTACCCATATAGAGCGCGAGCAGCGCCACCGGCGGCAGGAGTCCGAGGGGAATGTATTTCCGGTTGATGTAAAACCCTGCACCGGCAAAGAAAAACAGGAAGAGCCGCCACTTGTCCTCATTGCGCGTGACGATGGACGACCATTCGGGCACCAGGAACAGCACGACCAAGATGGCCAACACAAGATTGGTGGCATGGCGGAACCGCAACAGCCGCAACACGCCGAGCAGGGTCAGAAAAACATAGGCCCGCAATTCGATCGGCAGGGTCCACAGCGAGCCATTGACCGCGCCGCCATAGGCGTTGGCGGCAAACACCCCCGGCAAATCGTATTCGACCCGCCACAGCGTGGAATTGTTGATTAGGAACTGCCAGGTTTCGGGGTCGGTGAAATAGTTTGTGGCGGGAAGCGTGCCGAGCCAGAACAGACCGGTCACGGTGAGGAGGGCACATAAAATAGCCGCCGGAAATACCCGCAGCACCCGCGCCTCGATGAACCCGACAAGTGTCTTTTGGGTTAAGAACGAGCGGGCCACCAGAAATCCGCTGATGACGAAAAATATGTCGACCGCGAGGTCGTGAATGGCCTCGTTGAAACCGGTATTGGGGATCAGAAACCGGCTTATCGGATCGACCGTCTCGAGGCTGGTTTGGCCCGCGGTCAGCACAAAGCTGTGGCCGAACAACACCGCCAAGGCCGCCGTCAGCCGCAGTAAATCAAAATTATTGTCGCGGCCGCGCTCAATTGCGCCCTCGAGCCGGTGGTCGAGGCCGACGAGTTTTGCCAGCAATGGCTTCATAGGTTATCCGCCGCTGCGTCGTTCGCCGCTTCGGTGGCATAGCCGCGCGGCGTGTAGACCCAATCGTCGTTGCCACGGCGCATGGCACGGCTGGTGGTGTTGCCGATGATGACCAAGCTCAGCATATCGATATCGTCGACGGCCAGCTCTGCGAGCGGCACGACCCGAACCGTTTCGCCGTCGCGCGCGAGATTACGGGCGATGATGACCGGTGTGTCGGCGGGCCGGTGGGCCAGCAGAATATCGCATGCGGCCGCCATTTGGTGACGCCGCCGCTTGCTGACCGGGTTATAGAGGGCGACCACGAAATCGGCCTCGGCGGCGGCCCGCAGCCTCTGTTCAATCGCCGGCCAGGGGGTCAGCAGGTCGGAGAGGGATATGGCGCAAAAGTCGTGACCCAGGGGCGCACCGGCGCGCGCGGCGGCCAACTGCATCGCCGAGACGCCGGGCACGACATCCAGCGCCACCCGGTTCCAAGCAGCGTCGTCTTCGTGGTCGAGCAGCTCAAAGACCAGCGCCGCCATGGCGTAGATGCCGGGATCGCCGCTCGATACCAGCACCACTTGCCCGCCGGCCGCCGCCAGATCCAGGGCCGCGCGGCACCGCGCCTCTTCTTCGCCCAGCGCAAATTCGTGGCGGTGTTTGCCGGTCGCCGCGTTGCCGAGCAGCTCGATATAGGGCCCGTAGCCGACGATGTGATCGGCCCGTGCGAGGGCTTGATCGGCGGCCGGCGCCCGGTAGTCGGCGGCACCGGGGCCGGTGCCGACAATCGAGAGGCGTCCGCGGGGTGTGCCGGCACTCGCGGCATTGATCTCTGACGCGCGGGCAATGGCGCAGGTGACCTGGGGTCCGCGGACTTTAGGCACGACGAGCGCGCCGTCGGCACCGGCTGCGGCGAGGGCTGCCCCTTCCGCGACCCCATGGCAGCCGACCGCGCGAAACACTAGATCCGACGGGGTTGCCAGGCGCGGTGTTTCCGCTTCCAGGGTGGTGGCGTCGAAAAATCGTAAGGGG
>JBLHHE010000331.1:0-3615 GCA_047616465.1 Alphaproteobacteria bacterium | reverse complement strand
GCGTTGCAAGCCGCTGAAAAGCTGCAATTCTTCCGCCTGGCCTACGGCTCGGCCGGCACCTCTGCGTCGGGCGTCACGGTGGCCGATGCGTTAGTGCTCATAAGGTCGGTCTGCGGCAATCAGCGCACGGTGATCGAAACCGATGCGCTCGACGACGCTCCCCCGCCGGGTGCGATCAAGATCATGCTCAATGGCGCCATGTTGGCCGGCGATTGTTTGCCGCGCGGTGGCGTGCTGCGTATTGGCTCCGAAGCGGAAAGCGGCGGCAATTACGCCGTTCGCGTTACCGCCGTCGGCGAACGCGCCGGGCTTGACGATGAGCTGTCGGGGGCTTTGTCGGGCGAGACCGGTTCGGAGGATCTCACCCCGCGGTCGGCGCATGCTTATTATACCTCGGTCTTGGCGCGCGGCCTCGATGGTGGTTTGGCGGTCGAAACCTCGAAGCCCGACGAATTAGTGTTTCGCTATAATCTGCCCAACAATCGCGCATAAAAAAGCCGGCGTTGAACGCCGGCTTTTTAATTGATTGATGGAAAAAATCAGGCAGCTTGAGCCGTCGATTTTTGATCCGTCGGTTCGGCAACCGGGTCGCGCAACACATAGCCGCGGCCCCACACCGTTTCGATGTAGATCTCGCCCGCCGAGGCCTGCGAAAGCTTTTTCCGCAGTTTGCAGACGAACACGTCGATAATCTTCAATTCCGGCTCGTCCATGCCGCCATAAAGATGGTTGAGGAACATCTCCTTGGTCAGGGTTGTTCCCTTGCGCAGGGATAGCAACTCGAGAATGCCGTATTCCTTGCCGGTGAGATGTACCGGTTTGGCGTCGACTTCTACCGTACGGGCGTCGAGGTTGACTTGCAGTTTGCCAGTTTTGATTACGGAATCGGCGTGACCCTTCGAGCGGCGAACAATCGCCTGCACCCGGGCAATAAGCTCGCGCTTATCGAACGGTTTGGTCAAATAGTCGTCGGCGCCGACACCCAATCCCTTGATCTTGTTGTCAGGCTCACTAAGGCCGGACAGGATCAAAATAGGGGTTTCGACCCGCGCTTCGCGTAACCGACGGACGACTTCGTAGCCATCGATGTCGGGTAGCATCAGGTCGAGCACCATGATGTCGTAGTCGTAGAGTTTGCCAATTTCCAGGCCGTCTTCGCCCAGGTCGGTTGTATCGCAGATATAGCCTTCGGATTTAAGCATCAATTGGATGCTTTGCGCCGTTGCTGAATCGTCTTCGATAAGCAGGATGCGCATACTGTTACTCCGATCGTTGAATGAGGCCCGACACGTCCGGCCGGGTTATTTTGGTAACCATCATTAACAAGTTAACCCCGAGTTGGTTAACAAATTATTACCAAGATTCATTTGACGGCGTCGCCGGCGAATCTTTCTTTACCGATCCTTAAACACGTAAACCATAGAATACTCGCGACTTCAGGGCGTTAGCGGCACTCGCAGCACCATTATTTCGGCATCATACGCGGGAAAAAATTAATATTTGATGGTTAATATTCCAAACATCCATGCCGGCATAGACCGCATTTCAGAGCAATTTTTCTACGGTCGCGTCACTGCAGTGCAGGGATTGATGGTCGAAGTGGGGGGCGTGCAGCGTGCCGTTTCGGTTGGCGGGCGCTGTCATCTACAAGCCCGCGACGGCAAAATCGTCATCTGTGAAATCATCGGCTTTCGCGACGATCGGGCTTTGTTAATGCCTTTCGGTTCGCTCGACGGGGTCGGCATTGGTTCCAAGGCGGAGCTGGCCGACGCGGCTCCGGTGATCTATCCCGACGCCGCATGGCTCGGGCGTGTGGTTAATGCGATGGGCGAACCGATTGACGGCGGGCCGCCATTGGCATTTGGCCCCGCCCCGTATTTGCTCCGCAACTCTCCGCCGCCAGCACATCAGCGCCGCCGGGTCGGCGGCAAGCTCGATCTGGGGGTTCGGGCTCTCAACACTTTTTTGACCTGCTGTCAGGGTCAACGCATGGGAATATTCGCCGGCTCGGGCGTCGGCAAATCGGTTCTGCTATCGATGCTGTCGCGCTACACCGCGTCCGACGTCAACGTCATCGGATTGATCGGCGAGCGTGGACGCGAAGTGCAGGAATTCATCGAGGATAATCTCGGCGAAGAGGGATTGGCCCGCAGCGTCGTCGTCGTCGCGACCTCCGACGAGCCACCGCTGATGCGCCGCCAAGCGGCCTACATGACGTTGGCGCTTTCGGAATTCTTTCGCGATGAAGGCAACGAAGTGCTGTGCCTGATGGACAGCGTCACACGATTTGCCCAGGCGCAGCGCGAAATCGGTCTAAGCGCCGGCGAGCCGCCAGCCTCTAAAGGCTACACGCCGACAGTATTTTCCGAACTGCCAAAACTTTTGGAGCGCGCGGGTCCCGGCGTCGAGGGCACCGGCAATATCACCGGACTGTTTACAGTCTTGGTCGAAGGCGACGACCATAATGAGCCGATTGCCGACGCGGTCCGCGCCACCCTTGACGGCCACATCGTCCTCGACCGTTCGATCGCCGAGCGCGCCAGATACCCGGCGGTGAATATCCTCAAGTCGATTTCCCGGACCCTGCCGGACTGTAATTCCGAATTCGAAAATGCCGTGGTGATGCGGGCGCGCACGCTGTTGTCGCGTTACGAAGACATGGCCGAGATGATCCGGCTCGGCGCCTACCGCGAGGGCTCTGATGCCGGCGTCGATGAAGCGGTGCACTACTATCCAGCCCTCGAGGCGTTCTTGAGCCAGTCGATCCACGAGCGCGCGATGCTGGAGGATGGCTACCAAGCCTTGGCCGAAATTATCGATATGGGTGATGGCGATAGCGATAGCGGCACTGGTACGGAGGATGACGTTGTTGCGGGTAACCCCTTGTCGCCGGCAGCGCCTGGGATGATGGCGTTTAATGAGCCCTTCGGTAATGGCGGGTCGTAGCCGTGAAGCCCTTGTTCACCCTCATTCGCCTCAAGCAGGAGCAGCTTGACGAAAAGCGTCTGGTTTTGACGCGCTTGGAAACCGAGGTGGCGACGATTAACTCGATGATCGAGAATTTAGACATCGAAGTCGCGTGCGAATCCGAGGCTGCCCGTGGCGATGCAAAAAGTTCTTTTGGTTACGGCAGTTATATTGCCGCGGCGCGGGCGCGCCGCACCGGGCTCGAAGCGCGATTGGACCAAGTCGGTGAAAAAATTGAGGTGGCGGCCGACGAAGTGGCTGACGCGTTTCGCGAAATGAAACGTTTCGAGTTGGCGCAGTCGTTTGCCGATCAGCGCGAAGCGGCGGACGCGGCCCGGCGCGAGCAAATATTGATGGACGATGTCGGCATGACAGGATACCGGCGGGCGCGGGCGCCAAACGGATCCTAATCAAAATACGCCGAGCCTAGGGTCTGCTGAGAATCAGGAGTCTCAACAGACCCTAGGCCCCCGATCCACAAACCGTCATCCCGGTTACAAAACCGTCATCCCGGACTTGATCCGGGATCCAGGACCACGCAACGATCGAGCGCGACAATCCGGAAGGGCACGGCCTTTACATAGATATCGTTTGATCCGACCTTTCCCTGGATCCCGGATCAAGTCCGGGATGACGGTTTGTGGAGCC
>JBLHHE010000330.1:0-3634 GCA_047616465.1 Alphaproteobacteria bacterium | reverse complement strand
CTACATCGTCAACAAGTTTCGCGGCGATCCGTCGCTCTTCGATAACGCCCACGGCGATATTCACGCCCATACCGGCCTGAAATCATTCGGCGTGGTGCCCTGGTTCGAGGGGGCCCACCACCTGCCAGCGGAGGATTCCGCCTCCCTCGCGGGTCAAAACGCGGCGGCCGGAAATTCGACCGGCGTCATCCGCATCGCCGTCCCGCACTTGCCGAGAATCGCCAATTTCGACGATCTCGATCCGCTGCGCGCCGAGCCCGATGTGGCGCTCACCCTGGTGCCCCCGGGACAAATTCTGCCAGGCGATACTGACCTGATCATCCTGCCGGGCTCTAAATCGACCCTCGCCGATCTTGCCGAGCTGCGCCGTCAGGGCTGGGATATCGACATTCTGGCAGCGGCGCGCCGGGGCGCAAAGGTGATCGGCATTTGCGGTGGTTACCAGATGCTGGGCCGGAAAATCAACGATCCGGAGGGACTGGAAGGGCCCGCCGGCGGCGCCGATGGCCTCGGTCTGCTTGATGTTGAGACGATTATCGGCGGCGACAAGTCCCTGGCGCCAGTGACCGGCCGCGCGGTGGACGGCGATATGGCGGTTTCCGGCTACGAAATGCATATGGGGCAAACCGCCGGACCCGACACCGCTCGCCCCGTGCTGACCCTGGAATGCGGCGGTCAAACCCGCGCCGACGGCGCCACATCGCCCGAAGGCCGTGTGGCCGGCACCTACGTCCATGGGCTGTTCGCGTCAGACCCGTTCCGTCACCGTTTTTTATCGGCGCTTCGAGGTGACCACCACAGCGCACTTTCCTATGACGGGTTAATCGAGCGGACCCTCGACGCGCTGGCCGAACACCTGGAGGCGTGCCTCGATCTCGATGCCCTCCTCGCGGCTGCGGGGGGCTGAATGGGATACCTACGCAATGAGATAGGTGATGATACCGGCGATCACCGCGGCGTTGACCAGGCACGCCACGACGAAGAGATAGAGCGCGCGGCGAATTTCGACCACGCCGATGCGGGCGGAAAACTCTTCGCCCAACCAGGGCTCGTTGACGGTTTTACCCTCATAGCGGCGCGGGCCCGACAAGGCGACCGACAGGGCGCCGGCCATCGCCGCTTCGGGCCGGCCGGCGTTGGGCGAACGGTGCTTTTTACCGTCGCGCAACATCACTTTGAGCGCCTGGGACGACAACCCCTTCGGGGTGAACATCGCGGCAGCGACTATAAATACGCCGGCAAGGCGCGCCGGGGCGTAGTTAAGCGCATCGTCGAGCCTTGCGGCGGCCGCCCCGAAGGCGGCGTGACGCTCGGTGCGATGACCGATCATACTGTCCATGGTGTTGATGGTTTTGTAGACGAACAGCCCCGGCAGGCCGAACAGCAGATACCAGAAGGCCGGCGCCACAACGGCGTCGGAGAAGCTCTCGGCCAGACTTTCGATCGCCGCCCGGGCCACCCCGTGCTCATCGAGTTGCTCGGGATCGCGCCCGACAATCTTCGCCACTGCCACGCGGCCCCCGGCAAGACCGTCGGCGTCGAGCGCCCGGGCAACGGCGCGCACATGATCGAACAGGCTACGCTGGGCGAGCAAGAGGACCACAGCAAGCAACTCTATCGCCCAGCCAAAGGGGATCTTTCGGCTGATATCGGCCAGCGCCCAGCCGAGCGCACCCATCGCCAGCGCGAAGCCGATAGCGACTATCGCGCCGCGAAAAGCGCGGGCGCCCGCCGCCCGGTGGTCGCGATTGAGGCGGCGGTCCAACCAACCCGTGACCGCGCCGATCATCGCCACCGGATGGGGCAGAACGCGAAACAGCGGGCCGAACTCGCCGAAGATCGCGTCGATCAACAAAGCGGCCAAAAGAACAAGGGGCGGCAGCAACCCGCTGACGCCATAGTCGGTAATAAGCATGGCCGGCATCCTGCGATCCGCCGCCGCGCCGGGTCAATCGGGTCCGAGCCTTGGCGACGGATGACCGGCATGGTCTATTGCCGGCAAATGGAGAGATCAGAGTTATGAGTGAAGATTTTGGCATCATGGTGTGTGGCCACGGCAGCCGCGACGAAAACGCGGTGCGCGAGTTTGCCGTGGTGGCCAAAGCCATGCGCGAGCGCTTTCCTGAGCGCGACGTCGAATACGGTTTTCTCGAATTCGCCCAGCCGATCATCCGCGAAGGTCTCGACAAATTGGCGGCGCGCGGGGTCACCCGCGTTCTGGCGGTACCGGGAATGCTGTTCGCCGCCGGCCATGCCAAGAACGACATTCCCTCGGTGTTGAACACCTATATGGCGCAAAATCCCGGCCTGGATATCACCTACGGACGCGAGCTTGGCATTGATACGCGCATGATCCGCGCCGCCGGCGACCGGGTTAGCGCCGCCCTTATCGAAGCCGACGCCGAACACGGACCGGTGCCCCGCAACGAGACGCTGCTTATGGTGGTCGGGCGCGGCGCGTCGGACCCGGACGCCAACTCGAATGTGGCCAAGGTCTGCCGCATGTTATGGGAGGGCCTGGGCTTCGGCTGGGCCGAAACGGCCTATTCCGGCGTCACGTTCCCCCTGGTCAAACCGGCGCTGGAACATTCGGTAAAGCTGGGCTACCGACGCATTGTCGTGTTTCCGTACTTCCTGTTCACCGGCATCCTGGTGCGCCGCATTTACGACCACACCGACGAAATCGCCGCCGCATACCCCGCTGTCCAAATCGTCAAGGCGTCCTATCTCAACGATCACCCGCTGGTGCTCGACACCTTCGCCGCGCGGGTCGAGGAAATCCTCCACGGCACCAATGTGATGAACTGCCAGATGTGCAAGTACCGCGAACAGGTGCTCGGCTTCGAGGACGAGGTGGGATTGGCGCAGCTAAGCCACCATCACCATGTCGAAGGCATCGGCACGGGAACCGGGGAGCACAACCATGGAGACCATGACCACGGCGATCATAACCATCATCATCCATATCCCCACGCCGATCACCCGCTGGGGCCGCGCAGCTTGCGCGACGACGCCAGCGACAATGCCGATTAAGTCGGCTGAAACCGGCCAAGGATGACCGCAATGGCATTCGACTATCTGCGCGACCCCGAGGCCATCTATCGGGACTCGTTCGCCGCCATCAGCGGCGCGGCAGACGTGGGCGCACTACCTGAAGAGATGCGCGCCGTGGCGCTGCGCGTCGCCCATGCCTGCGGCGATGTAGCGGCGATCGACGATTTGCGCTGGTCCGACGGGGCGGCAGCGGCCGGACGCCAGGCATTGGCCGACGGCGCGCCCGTGCTAACCGATTCACGCATGGTCGCCGATGGTATCATCCGCCGCTCGCTCCCCGCCGGTAACCCGGTCTTGTGCACCCTGGGCCTGGGCAGCGTTCGCGGGTTGGCGGCGCGGGGCGACACCACCCGCTCGGCCGCCGCCGTCGAACTTTGGACCCCCTGGCTTGAAGGCTCTGTCGTCGCCATCGGCAATGCGCCGACGGCGTTATTCCGGCTGCTCGAAGGGTTGGCGGACGGCTGGCCTCGTCCGGCGCTAATCGTCGGTATGCCGGTGGGATATGTCGGCGCTGCCGAGGCCAAGCAAGCCCTCATCGACGCCGGCGCCGCGCCTTTCATCGCCCTGACGGGCCGGCGCG
>JBLHHE010000329.1:0-3639 GCA_047616465.1 Alphaproteobacteria bacterium | reverse complement strand
CCGGCTTCGCCGGCTCCTCAGCATGAGCCCGTGGGGTGGGCTGCTGTTTGAAAACAACCTCATCCTGAGGAGGGCCGAAGGCCCGTCTCGAAAGGTGATGGAATGAATGTTCGTTACAGCGGAATGTTGTCGTGCTTCTTCCAGGGGTTTTCCAACTGCTTGTTTTCGAGCATCCGCAGTGCGCGGCAGAGTCGCCGGCGGGTGTTGCGGGGAAAGATGACGTCGTCGATAAAGCCCTTCTGGGCGGCGACAAACGGATTGGCAAAGCGAGCCCGGTATTCCTCGGTACGCACCTCGATCTTCGCCGGGTCGTCACGATCTTCGCGGTAGATAATCTCCACCGCGCCTTTCGGGCCCATGACAGCAATCTCGGCGGTCGGCCAGGCATAGTTGAGGTCACCGCGGATATGCTTCGACGACATAACGTCGTAGGCGCCGCCATAAGCTTTGCGCGTAATGACGGTGACCTTCGGCACGGTCGCCTCGGCATAGGCAAACAGTAATTTGGCGCCATGTTTGATGATGCCGCCATATTCCTGCGCGGTTCCCGGCAGAAAGCCCGGAACGTCGACAAAGGTGACGATGGGAATATTGAAGCAATCGCAGAAGCGTACGAAACGCGCCCCTTTTTTCGCCGAATCGATATCCAAACAGCCGGCTAAAACCATCGGCTGATTGGCGACAAAGCCAACCGTGCGCCCTTCCATGCGGGCAAAACCAATGACGATATTGCCGGCATATTCTGGCTGCAGTTCGAAGAAATCGCCCTCGTCGACCACTTTCTCGATCAGCTCTTTGATATCGTAGGGCTTTGTCGAGTCCGGCGGAACCAATGTGTCGAGCGATGGCTCGGCCCGGTCGAAGGGATCGCTGGTCGGCCAGACCGGTGGCTCTTCGCGATTACTCATCGGCATAAAATCGAAAAACCGGCGCAGTTGCGCCAACGTCTCCACATCGTTTTCAAACGCTCCGTCGGCGACGCCCGATTTGGTATTATGGGTGGTGGCGCCCCCCAACTCCTCGTGGGTGACCTCTTCATGGGTTACCGTTTTCACAACGTCGGGACCAGTGACGAACATGTAGGAAGTGTCGCGCACCATGAAGATGAAATCGGTCATCGCCGGCGAATAGACCGCACCTCCGGCACACGGCCCCATGATCGCCGAAATCTGCGGGATAACCCCCGATGCATTGACGTTGCGTTGAAACACTTCGGCGTAGCCGGCCAGCGATCCGACGCCTTCCTGGATACGCGCGCCGCCGGAATCGTTGAGCCCGATCACCGGCGCGCCCACGCTCATGGCCTTATCCATGACTTTGCAAATCTTGGCCGCGTGGGACTCTGACAGAGAGCCGCCGAACACCGTAAAATCCTGGGAAAAAACGAACACGGTGCGGCCGTTGATAGTGCCCCAACCGGTGACCACGCCGTCACCGGGGATCGGTTCGACATCAACGGTAAGTTCGTTGGGTTCCTGCTCGACAAACATGTCCCATTCTTCGAACGAGTCCTCATCGACCAACAATTCGATGCGTTCGCGTGCCGTCAGCTTACCTTTGGCATGCTGCGCCTCGATGCGCTTTTCACCACCGCCCAGCCGCGCACGCGCGCGGCGGGATTCTAATTCGTCAAGAATGTCTTGCATGGGAACCGGCCCGTTTCTGCAATGTTGCCCCAAGGGGATAGCAGAAAATACCGGAGTCAGACCAGCCGTCTACGGCTTACGGCATAACTCGAAAAACCGCTCCGCAGTGTTGAGGTCAGTACGTGCATTCTGCCGGCTGACCTCCGCTTCCTCGTCCGCGCCCCATTTTTCAACCTGCCAGGTTTCATCCAGGCAGCCGGCCTCAAACGCCGCGTCGGCATCAATGCGGCCTTGCGAAAGCGCCAAGGCGATAACGAGGGAACCGCTGGCGGTTGTCGCCAACCCTAACGCCGCCATCTCGAATACAGTGTGGGCAGACACCACGTCGTGGAACGCTGTAAGGGTTTTCGAGGGTTGCGCAATGGGAGCGACACCCGTGGTAATGGTCAACGGCGTGGAAAAGGTTTCCGCCACCCAATCGACCAAGGGCTGCCATATCTCCGTCTGTCGCGCGACCAGCACGTCCGGGCTAGCCGCCCGGTAACATACCAAATCGGTCTCGCCATAGGCGGCGATGCTACGAGCATAGGCGGCGGCATCGGCGGCAACCCGGTCAAGCGCTGTCGCGGCGACCTGGGTCAGCGGCATGCGATCCACCGCAATCTCATCGCCTTGCGCGTCCCATTCGTCGGCAATGGCTTGCGCCAACGGGGTGCTGGGTACCTGCAACGGGTTGCGTGCAGGCGTTTGCACCGGCTTTTGATCGAGCATTACGGCAAAGGCCGACGCCGCTTCGTGGGCTTCGACCGAAACGGTCTTATAGAACCTTTTCATGCCTACTTTTCGCTACCTCGCAGCGGCAACAACTGCTTTACCGCATCGATAAGTCGTTCCGCGCCATCCGTTCCCGCCTCGAGGGGAAGCTCCGCTTCAGGATAACTGCTCAAGTCGGGCGGCTCGGCGGCGGGTGGGGGTTGTACTTCCGCCGCGTGAACAGCCTGGAGACACGGATTATCATGGCTGCCAAGAGAACCCAAGCTTAGGAGAGCAGCGGGAGGGAAAATAATCGCACCGACGAGGCCCCCGAGCCGGCGCAGCAAGGAGAGCTCGTCGGGACTGATCGACGGATCGGCCAAGGGGCCGCTCATGTTAACCGGCACCGCCAGGTTCAGCGTGAGGCTTTTCGCCGACGGGGCAACGTAAAATTCAAGGGTATCGTGCGCCAGATCGATTTGACCTTTACCGACAAGGCGTAATACCTCCGAGTCCAGCAGCGCAACGCGACTGGTCGCGATACCATCGCGTAAATCGAAATCACCGGCGACGCAATTTATCGCCGTCCATTCGGCATTATCGCTGCCCAGGCCCGGTATTATTTCGTTGATGCCGCCGACCAACAGTCCCAAATCGCCGGTTTTCACTTCACCCCCATCCATCAGGATACGGACATGGCCAGACGACGACCCGACTATTTCGGCCACCGACCAACCACGGCCTTCGATCAACAGATCCATACCTCCCGTACCGTGCACGAATTCATCCTCGAAGAGACGCGCGAGAATGCGTCCAACGTCGAAATCGCGGGCTGTCAGACTGAGCGAGACCGCCGGCGGGATGGCTCGCACATCCACCGATAAATCGCCGAAGATATCTCTAGCGTCGAACCGGGCTCTAGCCGGCGAGACCTGTAATTGCCCGCCGCGCAAGTCGAACGATAGGGCCGCGTCGCGAAACAGCAAATCAGCCGCAATCAGGGTCTCTGCGGTTAGCGACAGGGCGCCGTCGAAGTTCTGCAACGCAGTAAACGATATCGGGTCATCGTTTAGCAGACGTTCCTCTTTGCCTGCTGGCGTTTCATCGTCGTCGCCAAGCCACGGGGTAAGATCGAGCCAGGTTGCCGATAGATCGCCCGCTAGGGCGAGGCGCTTACCCGACAGATCGATCGAAAAATCACCGGATAACCGGCTGTCACCCAATACAAATGACAGATCGTCCAGAGAGAATTTCGCCGACGAACCGCCCAGGGTCGCGATGAGATGCGCCGGCCCGATGG
>JBLHHE010000328.1:0-3641 GCA_047616465.1 Alphaproteobacteria bacterium | reverse complement strand
GTTTGGTCGAACTGTGGGGTAATTCCCGCGAAGAGCAGCGCGGTCTCTTGTGAAACGTCCAATGCGTATGTGTCATTTTGAATATCCAAGTTTGTCGTCGCGACGGTGATGTTTGCTGGTTCTTCGATCAGCTCGGCCATGGCCTGATAGGTTGCTGCCAGGTCTAGGCTAAGCGCGGCGATTTCCTGTTGTAGATTGGTGTACTCGGCCTCTCGGCGGGCGCGTTCCTGTTGAATACGGGCGATCTCGCCATCTAGCTCCTGGCGTTTCGCGTATTGCGGCTGGGTCTTTTCCAGAACGCGCTCGACGCTGTTGGGCGTTTTGTGCAAGGGGGTGAGGGCTTCGAAAGCCGGTGTCCGTTGATCGGCGCTGCCGTTTTCGCCGGGCTGAAGATCGAGCGCCACCGAACTGAGGGATTGTTGGGCGATGGCTAGACTGCCAGCCAGGCGCTTGATTTCCTCTCGAAACGCCGCGAGCTTCGCCTCTTTGGCGCTTTTTTCGCTGTCGGCGCGGATCGTTTCGGCCTCCAGCAACTCGCGCAGGGAAGAATCTTGGGACTGAACAATTGTCATTTCGTCCTTGAGATTTGTAACTTCACCCTGCAGCGTTTCGAGTTCGGCTTTGGATTTTTTCTGCTCTGCCAGCGCTTGCTTCTTGTTCGCGCTGAGTTGCTGGCGTAGCGCCGAATCCTGCGCCTTTACGGTCGATAGCTGACCTTCCAACTGTTGCACTTTTTCCTGCAGCGCGATCTGCTCAGCCTGGTAGAGATCGCGTTCGGCGTTGGTTTTGCGCAACTCGACTTCAAGGCGTTGGCGGGCGCCGTCATCGACCGGCGTTGCTGCGGTGTTGGGCGCCGCTGGTGCTACGGGGGCGGCGGCGGGTGTCGCGGGGGCCACATTTGTCGGGGCCGGGGCGGTGTTGCTCGGGGCGGCGGCAATTTGTGGCGCCTTGGGTGTCACGCGGGCAACGTTTTTAATGTGTTGCTGCGCCGGTGAAGGTCCCTGGATGATCGTGTTTATCTGTTGGCGTAAGACCGCGTCGGTTTTTGCCGCATTCGAAATGGCTAGATATTGTTCTTCCGAGAACCCGGCCTTACGGATGGCGGTGTTCATATGTTGGCGCATTTCCGTGAACAGCAATTTCGCCTTTTCGTTTGAGCTGGCGAGCTCGGCAGCGCGAATTCTCGGATAATATGCGCTGCGCAGGCCTAAAACCATTGTGGCTGCCTTGGCGAACGACTGTAAGGTCTGCGCGTCGTAGGAGGGCGGGGTTTCCAGGCTGTTGACTTGATTGGCGCCGGTGGATTGCGCATAAGCTGACGGGACGGCGAACGCACCCGTGCAAACCAACGCCGCACACGCTACGGAAATCGTCAGGCGCGTGAAATTGGGGGCGAACTTGGTCTTAGAATATTGCCGGATTTGCACCGTGCCCTCGCGAAGTTTCGTATGCTGGGGCAGGTGACCGTGGAAGCTGTAACCCCATAACGGGTCTACAGGTTGACGGGCCGCCCAACATGGATTGCGCTTAGGGTCACAGGGAAACGTAATGGGGTGTAGAATTCGTTAAAGTTGCCCCATTTGCCGATGGCGTGGATCGCAACTTTTACCGGCTGGCCGAGTAGGTTAGCCTTATTCGGGCGGGATTATTCGAGCTATCGCGCGGCGAGTGCAGGTATGATTAATAAAACAACAAAAGGTGTGATCGCGCATAACCGCGAAAAACCATAAAAACACAAAAAACCACGGGAGGAATGTCATGTTGATCGTCGATTCACAGGTTCATATTTGGGAAAATATCATGCTGGGGCCGCACCATCGGCAGGTAGAGACCTATTCGAAGGACGATTTGCTGGCCGAAATGGCGACGGCGGGCGTCGATGCGGTGCTGCTGCATCCGCCGGGTTCGGTCCCAAACGGTAACGAATTGGCTCTGGCGGCGGCGGCTGCGCATCCGGATAAGTTCGCGGTCCTCGGTTGGGTGCCGCCGGACACGCCCGACGAAAGCCGCGAGCTGCTCGACGCCAGGCTGAAGCAGCCGGGCTACATAGGTCTGCGATACATCTTTATGCAGCCGGGACGGGAGAATTGGCCGACCGACGGCACCATGGACTGGATCTATCAGGTCGCCGAAGAAAAAGGCCTGCCGGTCGGTCTGCTCGCCCATGCCTTCCTGCCGACGGTCGGCGAAGTTGCCGAGCGGCATCCGGGCCTGCGGATATTGATCGACCATTTGGGCGTATCGCCGTTTCTCAAGGACGATGAGGCATTCGAGACCCTGCCCGACCTGGTTGCGCTGGCCAAGCACCCCAATGTGGCGGTCAAACTATCGGGTGCGCCGAGCAATTCGAGTGACGATTATCCGTACAAGAACATCCACGACAATATGCACCGGCTGTTCGACGCCTTCGGGCCCAACCGCTGTTTCTGGGGCACCGATTTGAGCCGCATGCCCTGCACGTACCGCCAGTGCGTGACCATGTTTACGGAAGAGCTACCGTGGCTGACGGGCGGCGATCTGGATTTGGTGATGGGCCGCGCGCTGTGCGATTGGATCGGTTGGGACCTGCCGGGGTGAGTCTACCGGCGAACGCGAACCTGAGCGACGACCGGCCGACATTCACCAGCCATCTCGAATGCTCGGCGACGGGCGAGCATTACCTGGCCGATCGCCTGCATGGCTTGTCGTCGGCGGGAAAGCCGCTGCTCGTGCGTTACGATTTGGCCGCGCTTGCCCAGACGCTGAGCAAAGAGACGCTCGCGGCCCGGCCGGCCGACATGTGGCGCTACCGGGAATTTCTGCCGGTGCGCCAGACGGAAAACGTCGTCTCCCTGGGCGAACCGATGACGCCTCTGGTATCCCTGCCCAATTGCGCCCGGGCGCTCGGGGTTGGCGAGATATTGGTCAAGGACGAAAGCCGGCTACCGACCGGTTCGTTCAAGGCGCGCGGCCTGTGTGTGGCGGTCAGCATGGCCAAGGAATTGGGCATCTCGCGTATGGCGATGCCGACCAATGGCAATGCCGGTGCGGCGCTCGCCGCCTATGCCAGCCGCTGCGGCATCGAAACCTTTGTGTTCTGTCCCCAAGATACGCCGGACGTGAATGTGCGCGAGATCGCCCTGCAGGGCGCCAAGGTCTGGAAGGTCAACGGCCTGATCAACGATTGCGGCAAAATCGTCGGCGAGGGCAAGGAACGGATGGGCTGGTTCGATACCTCGACCTTGAAAGAGCCGTACCGGATCGAGGGCAAGAAGACGATGGGCCTGGAACTAGCCGAGCAACTGGGCTGGACCGTGCCCGACGCGATTTTTTATCCGACTGGCGGCGGTACCGGCCTGATCGGCATGTGGAAGGCGTTCGCCGAATTGGGCGAGATCGGCTGGCTCGATGGCAAACGGCCGCAGATGGTCTGCGTGCAGGCCAGCGGTTGCGCCCCCATGGTCAAGGCCTGGCAGGAGGGCGCGGATCATGCCGAGATCTGGCCCGACGCCCACACCGTCGCCGCCGGCATTCGCGTGCCGGTCGCCATCGGCGATTTTCTGATCCTGCGCGCGGTGCGCGAGAGCGGCGGTTACGCTATCGCCGCACCGGATGAAGAGATCGTGGCGGCGCAACAAGAAGTTGCGGCGCGCGACGGTCTG
>JBLHHE010000327.1:0-3643 GCA_047616465.1 Alphaproteobacteria bacterium | reverse complement strand
CGAACGGCCACGCGCCCTGCAGGAATCCGTAAATAGACGCCAGGACACATGCCCCGGAAAAGGCAAAGACAAACCACGGGCTACGGTCCTCAAGGGCATAACATGCGAGCATTGTTGTCACGGCAAACAGCCCGAAGATCGATAAGGCATCCATGGCGCGTTTAGTCTGCCGGGCTGTTCAGCGAACGGACCGCCATTGCATCCAGTTCTGCTTGCGCGGATTTAATATCGCCTTCAAGTCGCTTCATGAAGACCTTGCGGTCAAGGCCGGGCGGAATTGGCGGAAGGAAGCGAAGCGTGATGGTGCCAGGCCACCGGATCAGGCGCCGCCGTGGCCAAAAATGGCCGGAATTGAGGGCGACCGGCACGACCGGGATGTTGAGGTCCTGATATAACGCCGCGACCCCGATTTGAAACGGTCTGGTTTCGCCTGGCGGTGCGCGGGTGCCCTCGGGATAGACGATCAAGGGTCGACCGGTCGCGACCCTGGTTCTCGCTTCGCGGAGCAGGTTGCGCAGGGCCGAGGCGCCACTCGAGCGGTCGATTCCAATGCAGCCATATTTCTTCACGTACCAACCATAGAACGGTATCAAAAACAGCTCTCGTTTTAGAATCGTGACGGGGTCCCTTACGATGTAGGGGAAGACCATTGTTTCCCATGTGGATTGGTGTTTGGAGGCAAAAATGACCGGACCCTCCGGGATGTTTTCCTGGCCTTCGATGCGGTGGCCGAGCCCTGTCGTCGCTTTGAGGAGCCCGAACACCGAGGCAGTCCAGAACCAGCCTATAAACCGGCTCGCCCAGAACGGCAGGATCAGCGAGGGCAGAAACGCGAACGACATCAGGAATGCCCAAATGCAGTAAAGCGCGTGGAAAAGGAGGGACCGGGCGAGGATCATGTTGCACCGTCTCCTGTGTGTCCCCTGCCGCCGCCGATCGCCAGCTGCGCAATCAGGTACTTGCTGAATTCACGGGCCAGCAACATGGCGGTACCCGGAAAACGCCACCAGCTTTCGATTTTGAACTGTGGTGGAAACACGGGGTGGGCGATAATACGAAACGCTGCCATAGCTCGTCTGAATTCCAATAAACTGCGGGGCATATGGTAGTTCGCCGTCACGAGGTGAAGGGAGTTAAATCCCCGCTCGTGCATCCATTGGGCGGTTTCACGGGCGTTTCCGGCCGTGTCGTCGGCGTGGTAACCGACCGAGATGCAGCAGGCAAGATCATCGGGGCTGCGTCGGGCTATCCGCAACAGGGCGGCAACATCGACACCGCGCGCCACCCCGGAAACAAACAAATTCCTGGCGCGTTTTTCTGCGAGAAGCTGCAAACCGGTTTCCAGTCGACCCGTGCCGCCGGTCAGCACGATGATTGCATCGGTGGTGCTAACCTGTTGGGGCACCGACCGCGGTAATTGCGCCGCAAACCAGATCAGCCCGCCGGTCCACAACGCCAATGTCACGAGCGCCACATAGACGATACGGCGCAGCCAGCGGCGGATTGTGCTGAGCCTCCGGCTCCTTTCATTTCTCGTCATCGGTCAATTAACGTCACGGCATGCGTCCAATCGCTCTCATCACCGTAATACGGGCGGTCAGTACACTGATGGAAGTCGCGCACAGGACTACAGCGACAAGAGCAACCCACTGCCAGACGTTCAGGCTTAGCGGTGGCAGAAGGCCGGCTTCGATCCGCGCCATCAGGGTACCGAGTGCGGCCAGCGTCGCGGCGGCAAGCGCCAGCCCTGCGATACCGCCCTTAAGCGATAGCCATAGCGCCTGCCATTGAAATTGTGCGGAAATATAGCCGTCTCGGGCGCCGATCAGGTGAAGTAACTCGATTACCTGATGGTGAATGTCGAGCCCGGCGCGGGTGGCAAAAACAACCGTCGCTATGGCGGCGATAGCAATAAGGGCCAAAACTGCAAAGGCGATGCCTTCCACGGCGTTGGCCAGCTCGATCAGGCGTTCGAGCCAAAGCCCGTGATCGTCGAGGGTCGCCCCGGGGACAGCAGCAGACAGCATGGCGCCCAGCGCTCCGGTATCGATCGCAGCGTGCGGTTTGAGACGACTGTCAATCAGGCGTGGCAGCGGAAGACCCAGCGCCCCGCTCATGGCATCGCGTCCAAGCCAGGGTTCCAGGAGTTCGAGGACCCGGCTGTGCGGTATGGGGTTTGCCGAGGCAATGCCTGGCGTTTTACGCATCAATTTGAGGGCCGTATTTACGCGGGCATCCATAATAGCTGGTGTCTCGTCGCCCGTGGGAATGATCTGGATGGTGAGCGTGCCCGAAAGCCCTTGCCGCCAGTCTTCGCTCATCGTCGATAATGCCAGGACCGCCGCAAGGGCCATGGTGGCGAGCCAGACCATGAAGGCGATCAGCCACGGAAGAAAGCGGCTGGCTGCATCCCGCGACAGCGGAAGAATGGGTGTGCGCCGGAACTTCATTTGATATTCCCGGCCGAGCTTCCACCGGCATGATTGGGGGGCCGCGAAGGCGCGGCCGGTGCAGCATTTTTTGCTAACGGCACTGACGTTAGCTCGCCATTGGCAAGATGCATCTGTGGGTGGTTGAAGCGTGAAACCAGTGACTGATTATGTGTCGCGACCACCACCGTGGTGCCAATTCGGTGCAGTTCTTCCAGTAAATGCATCAGCCGCATGGCGATACTGTCGTCAACATTGCCGGTCGGTTCATCCGCCAGCAGAAGATGGGGCCGGGCAATTACGGCGCGCGCAATGGCGACGCGCTGCTTCTGCCCCCCAGACAGGATCGTGGGCCGGGCGTTGAGATGCTCGGAAAGCCCCACCCAGCGCAAGAGCTCCGGTACATGTTCGTTGATCTGGTCCTGGCTGGCGCCGGCAATTCGCAGCGGCAGCGCAACATTTTCCATCGCCGTCAGATGATTAATCAGGCGAAAGTCCTGGAAAACCACACCGATTCGTCGTCGCAGCCCCGGCAGTTGGGCTCTTGGCGTCGTCGCGATGTCGTTGCCAAATAGCGTTACGAGACCGCGCGATGGCCGTTGTGCGAGGTACATCAGGCGAAGCAGCGATGACTTTCCGGCGCCACTGGCGCCGGTCAGAAAATGAAAGGAGCCGGCGTTAAGACGGAACGACACGTCATGCAAAATTTCCTTGCCCAGCCCATAGCGCATGCCGACGTTCTGGAACCTGATAACCTCGTCATCGTCCGCCACTGTTTTCCCCTGTTGCGCTCCGCGTCACCGCAGAATGACACAGCGTGGAAGCACACGTCCAGCGAGCCGATACGCCGGTCCTCAATCCCTGGCGCCAATCCCCATCGCTTGCCAGAACAGAGGCTTCTTCGTATACACGAGGCTACATAACGTACATCCAGAACCACAAATTTGATTGTTTCAGGTTCCATGATTCTCAGCTGCCCAGAATGTTCGACCCGCTACGTTATTGATCCTGCGGCCCTCGGTCCGTCCGGCAGGACGGTGCGCTGTACCCGGTGTAGTCACAGCTGGGCAGAGCCACCGCCGGCGGTCGAAGAACTCGTGGCTGCGCAGGCGGTATCGCCTCCTGTTTCGCCGCCAATTGATTTTTCCCGCGGGGCACGACCGAGGGGCACCAACCTGCCGGCCTTGCCGGGCGAAAAGCGCAGCCGGGCGCCG
>JBLHHE010000326.1:0-3643 GCA_047616465.1 Alphaproteobacteria bacterium | reverse complement strand
CGGAACCTTATCCTCGTCCCAACCCATTATATCTTCCAGGGTGGGCTCCAATATCGACCGGGAAAGTCCCTTCGCCGTTCTTTCAGCGGTAACGCGTTTGAAAACGGCGTTCGCCTCGGCCTTGGCTTTCCCGAGATTGTCGAACAATTTTAATCTGTCGGCATGGGGTTGGTGTCCGATCAAAGCCAACTTCCCCTCGGGCACCTTGTAGATGCGTGCCCCTAAACCGACTTCCCAGACCACATAGTGCATATTTTCCGCAGTGAGCCCTGGGGGGGACTCCGTGGCGGGCTCGGCTTCTTCTTCCGGCATCCGCCTGTTCTTGAAGGCCTCGAGTATACTTTCCGATTTAACCGGTTTGGCCGGTCTGTGGAACGGGCTTTTGGGTTGGGCGGAAGTTTCCCAGTTTGGGGACGGTCGAGCCGGCATCGGTCGTGGCGGAATGGTTAGTTCTTGCTCCGGTGTGGAATCGCTTGCCGGATCGGAAACCAGCGCTACGTCGGGTTGCTGGCTTGTTGCAGGTAACGTGCTCACTAAACGAAGGGTGAGGGGTTCTTCGGCAGTTGCGGTCTGTTCCATCGCGCCGGTGGCTTTGGTCGAAGTGGCGGATTGCATGTCGGAATTGTCGTCAAGATGATTGACGAACGGGGTGTTTGATTTCGGCGTCAACCGGCCCGCATGTTCGAGGTCGTTGCCCGTGGCGATCACGGAAACCCGTATCTTACCGTCGAGGTTTTCGTTGAAAGCGGACCCGAAGATGATGTTGGCGTCGGGGTCGACCTGTGCGCGGATATGATTGGCCGCCGCGTCGACCTCCATCAGCATGAGATCGAGCCCGCCGGTGATGTTGATCAGAACACTGCGCGCGCCCTGCATGGAAATCTCGTCGAGCAAAGGGTTCGAGACCGCCGCTTGCGCTGCGGCCAGCGCCCGGTCGTCGCCTTCGGCCTCGCCCGTGCCCATCACGGCTTTGCCCATGCCGGCCATAACAGAGTGCACATCGGCGAAATCGAGATTGACCAGACCCGGCAGGACCATCAAGTCCGTTACCCCGCGGACACCGGAATGGAGCACCTCGTCGGCTAATTTAAAAGCGTCGGCAAACGTCGTCTTCTCATCGGCGATGCGGAATAGGTTTTGGTTGGGTATGACGATGAGCGTGTCGACGTATTTCGTCAGTTCGGCAATGCCTTGCTCGGCCTGGCGCATGCGGTGGGCGCCTTCAAATTCGAATGGTTTCGACACAACGCCGACCGTCAGAACGCCTTGTTCGCGGGCGGCCTTGGCGATGACGGGTGCCGCCCCCGTGCCCGTACCGCCGCCCATGCCAGCGGTGATGAATATCATATTCGCGCCTCTTAGCGCGTTGGCGATCGCTTCGTTGGCTTCTTCTGCTGCCGCTTGCCCGATTTCCGGACGCGAGCCCGCACCCAGGCCTTTGGTCAGGCTCGCCCCGAGTTGGATTTGATTTTCGCACAAGGATTGATCCAAGGCCTGCGCGTCGGCGTTGGCGGCTAGAAATTCGACGCCTTCCAGATTGGCGCGAATCATATTGTTGATGGCGTTGCCACCGGCGCCGCCGACACCGATCACCGAAATACGCGGTCCCAGCCCCTGATTTGTTGGGGCGTCCTCGTTGCTTGGTTGGTCTGTCATATGCACTCTCTCCCTGACCGTGGTGCTTGTCCCCGGGCACTATAGCGGGACATCACCAGCCCTTTGCGGGCCGCTCGGTCGTAAGTTCTTGAATCTCCCCAAAGCTGGAAATTTCGCCCTGGCGAAACCGTTCCACAACACAGCGTTACGGTGGCGGGGTACGCACGGGGCTATACGCCCTCTTTTTAACCCTGTTCTCAGCATGCACGTTTTGGTTTCGGGGTGCAAAAATTACTTGGTTCAATGGTGAATTTTTTTTCAGGGCCCTGAGTTGGCTTGTGCTCGGCGACGGACGCGAATTTTACTCCCGGCGTTGCTTGCGGCTCAGAATTCCGCGTCCCAGCGCATCCAGCGCATGACGTAAATCATCATCGGCGATGCCCTCCAATTGTGCGGCCAGTGCGGCGGCGTCTTCGGCGGACGGCGGTGGGGCGGGTTTGGGCGCCGGCGGTTTGCGGGTGCCGATGGGGCCTTGCTGCAAAGTGATGCGCGCGATCGCCTGATAGCCGAAATATCCATTGATGCGCTCGATGACTTGCGGCTGCATGTGCTGGAGTTCGAGCGCCAGCGCGCCGCTCACTCGAATATGCAGGGTGCCGCCGGTGCCGTCGGCCCCGCGGGAGATGCGCAGCGGTAGACTTTCGGCGGCCAACGCGGCGCCGATGATGTCGGGCCAGTCCGATATCAGCGCGGCCTCGGCCAGCCCGCGTTTCTTGCGGATCGGGCCGGTGATGCGGTCGGCTTCGATGGCGACAGCCCGCAGGCTTTTATTTCGGCGCGGCGGCATGGCAAATGGTCTTACCGAATTTGGTGTGGGGTCATATGGTAGGAGCGCATGATAGGCCCGTCTCTGATTGCGGACAACTGGAGACGGCGGGACGAAGGCGGAGAACAATGGGTAAGCCCAGCGCGACAGACTTGCTCGAATGGTACGATCGCCACGCCCGGCGGTTGCCGTGGCGCGTGCCGCCGGCGCAAGCTGGCCGCGGCCGTCAGCCCGACCCGTATAGGATATGGCTCAGCGAAGTGATGCTGCAGCAGACCACCGTAGTTACGGTTGGTCCGTATTTTCGCGCGTTCCTCGAACGGTGGCCGACGGTTGCGGATTTGGCGGTGGCCGATCTCGACGAAGTGCTGCACGCCTGGGCCGGGCTGGGCTACTACGCGCGGGCCCGCAACTTACATAAATGCGCCCGTGCGGTGGCCGATGGGTATGGCGGCGTGTTTCCCGATACCCAGGACGGATTGCGGGCGCTGCCCGGCATTGGGCCCTACACGGCGGCGGCGATCGCCGCGATCGCGTTCGATCGTCCGGCAACGGTGGTCGATGGCAATGTCGAACGGGTGATGGCCCGCCTGTTCGCGGTGGAAGAAAGCCTGCCGGCGGCGAAGGGCCAGCTCCACGCGTTGGCCGAAGGCCTGACGCCCCGATCGCGGCCCGGCGATTACGCGCAGGCGGTGATGGATTTAGGCGCTACCGTGTGTACGCCCCGGTCGCCGAAATGTCTGATGTGTCCCTGGCAAGGGGGCTGCCGGGCGCAGGCGCTGGGCATCGCGGAAACGCTACCCCGGCGCGCGCCCAAGGCGGAACGGCCGTTGCGCCAAGGGGTGGCGTTCTGGACAATGCGTAGCGACGGCGCCGTCTTGTTACGCCGCCGGCCCGAGCGCGGCCTGCTCGGCGGCATGATGGAGGTGCCGTCGAGCGACTGGGCGGCGCGCCAACCGGCTGATCCGGCGCAAGCTCCGCTGACAGCCGAATGGCGTGAATTGCCGGGGCTGGTGAACCACGGATTTACACATTTTCGGTTGGAGCTAATCGTTCTGGCGGCCCAGGTGCGAAAGAACGCCAAGGCCGACGGTCTGTGGATCATGCCCGAGGCGCTGGGCGACCACGCCTTGCCGACCCTGACTAAGAAAGTGGTGCGCCACGCCTTCGCGCACGTTTAGCCCCACGCCTCCAGGCAGAGGGCTAGCCTTAGGCGTGGCC
>JBLHHE010000325.1:0-3644 GCA_047616465.1 Alphaproteobacteria bacterium | reverse complement strand
GGCGGCCAGCGCGCCACCATCAACCTCGGTGCGCAGCCATATCAACGCGCGCTGGGCAGCGCCGATTGCGTCGTTAAAGGCCTTGTCGCTGGCGCCGCGATCACCGATCGCGGTCGAGAGACAGGCCGAAATATCCTGTTGGTAGTGCATCGGGCTAATGTGCCGGTTGGGAAACGATTCGGGTCAGTTTGCATCGCCACAAGCGCAGCGGCAACCAGCCCATTGTGGACACATTACCGAGTCGCCGGAACGGTAGCTGGGGGTAAATTCGTATGCATTGGATGAGATAGAGGCCAGCAAAGCTTTCTGATCGCGGTTTCATATAATAAATCGAGTGCACTTAATAATTAACGGTAAAATGGTATGCAGTGGTTTATAATCATGCCGCCGATAGAAACAACTATTTCGGGAACCTCAAAATGATTACTGAGTTTCGCCGGTTGGTATTTTCATCCAGTGAGATGGAGAGGGCGATAAAGGCATTCAACAAAGAGAAGGCCTCGAAGTTTCCCGAAGGCGATATTGTCGGAATTGAGATCGTTGGGGAGCCGGACATATGTGCTCGGATCCGAGTGAGGGATGTCTATGGCGCTTCCGCAGAACAAGAGGTTGTGGTTGATGCGGACTATCTTGGCGCTGTGATGCTTTTTCGGTGTAACCAGAACAACATCCCTATGCCCAGATTATCAAAGAAAACCCTCGATCGTGTTGGCGATGGGCTTGCATTGAGCTTCTCGATCAATACGGATCCGGAATTGGCCGAACACCCCCGTTCAGGCGTGACCACCTCGCTGAATAAACGTACTCAGGACAAAGATATGAAACGCGGACAGGGAGAAGTCATCCTGGTTTTGGAAGACGACCCCGATGTCCGTTCATTAGCTGTTACTGCCCTAACAGGAGTTGGTTACCGGGTGCTCGAAGCGGGCGACGCCCACGCCGCAATGCAGGTTCTGGAGGATGAAGCAGAGAATATCGATTTGCTGCTGTCCGACGTGGTGCTACCTGGCGGCGTCAGCGGCCCGGAGTTTGCCGGCAAGGCCAAGGGCCTCTAGCCCAAACTGAAGATTGTGTTCATGACTGGATATGCCGCTGATATCAATGTTACCGATAAGGCGCTGGATATTGGCGAAGCCGTGCTGAACAAGCCTTTCAAACGAGCGGAGCTCACCACGGTCATACACGACACCTTGGCGGTATAGATGTCACCCGCCCGGTAAACCGCGACTCAACCTGAATCCGGCCGCGTGGTCGCCTTAACGCCTTCCGGCTTGCCGACGACGACGATGGTCAAGGCTTTCGGGTCGAGTAGTTTTTTGGCGATCCGGTTTATATCGTCGAGGGTCACCGCTTCGAAAAACCGGTTGCGCTCGTTGATATATTCGATCCCCAGATCCTGCCGCTGAATGGCGACCAACATGCCGGCGATCGCCGCCGTACTGCTGAAGCGCAGGGCGAACGAACCGGTAATATTATCCCGCGCCGCATCCAGTTGTTCCTGGCTGATCGGCACGTCGCGCATGCGCGCCCATTCGGCCCGGATGACGTCGAGGGATTGTCCCACCGCGCTGTTCTCGGTGGCCGCACCGCCAAGCCATAGCGCGGTATGATCGAGCGGCAGCAGATAGCTATACACCGAATAGGCCAAACCGCGCTTCTCGCGCACCTCTTGATAGAGACGCGAGGTAAAACTGCCACCGCCCAGCACATGGTTCAGCACGGTGGCGACATAATAATCGGGATCGTCGCGCGGCAGGCCGCGATGGCCGAAAATGATCGTGCTTTGCGGCACGTCCTGTTCGACCACAATAACTTCGCCCAGCGCCGCCGGAATAACGGGTGCGACGGTGAAGGCTTCGGCGCGTTCAGGCAGATCTCCGAAGGTCGAATCGAGTAAGGGCGCGAGATCGGCGGCGCTGATGTCGCCGGAAATCCCAATCGCCATATCGCCGCGCGCCAGCCGGCGGCTCACAAATGTTGTCAGATCGGCCTTGGTGATCGCGCCAACGCTTTCAGTAGTGCCGCCAGAGCGCCGCCCGTAGGGGTGATCGGGGAAGTTCGCCGCCCAAAAGGTGCGCTGCGCGATATCGTTGGGATTGTTCTTGCTGCTGGCGATCCCGGTTAAAATTTGCGCGCGGATACGTTCGAACGCATCGTCATCGAAACGCGGCTCGGTCATGGCCAGATGAAACAACTCGAACGCTTCGTCCCTGTTGCGCGTCAAGGTTTTCAGACTGCCCGAAAAACGATCTAGCGAAGCGCTGAAACTCAGCGATATGGAGCCGTCTTCCAGCCGCCGGCGAAACGCCTGGGAGTCGAGCTCGCCGGCCCCTTCGTCGAGCAGACCCGACACCATATTGGCCACCCCCTCCTTACCCGCCGGGTCGGTGGCCGCGCCGCCGCTCATAGAAAACGTAAGGGCGATGATGGGCAGCGTGTGGTCTTCGACCAGCCACGCCTCGATGCCGCCCGGACTGACGACGCGCTGGATCTCGACGGCGCGCGCCGGTGCCGGGGCCGCAAGAACCAGAACGTTAATCGCCAGAACGGCCAGGCTCGCCAAAATTCGGGTGCGGGTGGCCATTTTAAGACTTCCCTGCTTCGCCTAAGGGCAATAAGATTCCGGTGGTCGAAGACTCGGGGTGCAATATGGCGCGCGCCGCTGCATTAACCTGCTCGACCGTTACCGCGGAAATGCGGGCGGGCCATTGCTCCACATCATCGACCGTCTGTCCGGTCGTCAGCGCGACGCCGAATATGCGCGCGGGGCCGCCCAAACTGTCGCGGGCGAACACCGCACTATCGACCAGTCGCTGCTTCGCACGATCGACTTCTTCCGCCGTCGCGCCGGTTTCTAAAAACTGCGCCACTTGCGCTTCCAAGGCGCTGGCAAGCTTATCGACATCGACGCCAGGCCGGGGGCTAAACCACATGCCGAAAGTGGTGATATCGAGGTTATCGGGCGAGTACCAGGCGCCGGCAGATACCGCCAATTCCTGGTCGATGACCAGCGAAGCATAGAGCCGGCTGGAGGAGCCGCCGCCAACAACCTGCGCCAAAATTTCCAGCGCATAGGCGTGTTCTTTGTCGCCAGCGACATAGCTTGGCGCCAGCCAGCGGCGCGACCAGCCCGGCTGGTCGACCCGCGCATCGCGCAGCACGACTTCGCGCGGGGCATGCTGGGGCGGTTCGGTCGGGCGCACGCGCGGCGGCAATTCCTGCGCCGGGACGGGTCCGTAATGGGTCTCGGCCAGTGCGCGCACCTGCTCCGGCGTGACGTCTCCCGACACCACTAGCACCGCGTTATTGGGGGCGTACCAGGTTTTATAAAACCCGACAATCTCATCGAGCGTCAGGGCGCTGATCTCATGCTCCCAGCCGATCACCGGAAGCCGGTAGGGATGGTTGCTGTAGGTGGCCGCTGCGACCTGTTCGTTTAGAAGGGCGCGCGGGCTGCTTTCGGTGCGCGAACGGCGTTCTTCGATCACCACCTGGCGTTCGGGTTGGATAATCTCATTGGTCAAGATCAAGCCGGTCATGCGGTCGGCCTCGAGCTCCATCATCAGGGCCAGCCGGTCGGCGGCGATGGTCTGGAAATAGCCGGTGTAATCTTGGCTGGTGAAGGCATTCTCGCGCCCGCCATT
>JBLHHE010000324.1:0-3651 GCA_047616465.1 Alphaproteobacteria bacterium | reverse complement strand
TCTGCGACAAGCACCAGGTCAATATCTACTACACCGCCCCGACCGCTATCCGCGCGCTGATGCGCGAGGGCGACGCGCCGGTCAAAAAGACCTCGCGCAAATCGATCCGCCTGCTCGGCACCGTCGGCGAGCCGATCAACCCGGAAGCCTGGCACTGGTACCATGAGGTGGTCGGCGAGGATCGCTGCCCGATCGTCGATACCTGGTGGCAGACCGAGACCGGCGGCATCCTGCTCACGCCGTTGCCCGGCGCGACAATGCTGAAACCCGGTTCGGCGACCCGGCCTTTCTTCGGCATCCAACCGCGTATCGTCGATAATGACGGGAAGGTGCTGGAGGGCGCTTGCGAGGGTATCCTGTGCATCGACGGCAGTTGGCCCGGCCAGATGCGCACGGTCTATGGCGACCATCAGCGCTTCGTCGACACCTATTTCAAGGCCTATCCCGGCCTATTCTTTACCGGCGACGGCTGCCGCCGCGACGAGGACGGCTATTACTGGATCACCGGTCGCATCGACGATGTGATCAACGTGTCAGGCCATCGCCTCGGCACGGCGGAAGTCGAAAGCGCGCTGGTCGAGCATGACGACGTGGCCGAAGCCGCCGTCGTCGGCTACCCCCACGACATCAAAGGGCAGGGCATCTATGCCTATGTCACTCTGAAGTTGGGTGTCGAGCCAACCGAGGCCTTGCATGACGAGCTGATCAAGTTCGTGCGCACGGAAATCGGTCCCATCGCCACGCCCGATTTGTTGCAATGGGCGCCCAGCCTGCCGAAGACCCGCTCGGGCAAGATCATGCGCCGCATCCTGCGCAAGGTCGCCGCCAACGAGCACGATCAGTTGGGTGACACCTCGACCCTAGCCGACCCGACCGTGGTCGACGATCTGGTGGAGAACCGCCAGAACCGGTAGGCGAATAAGCTAGGTGGCCCGCCCCTGGGCTAGCCAGCTAAAGGCGTCCTTGCTGTCGCAAGTGGCGCAGGCCAGCGGCGATGGCGCGCGCGTCGGCGAGGGCATCATGGGCTGGCCCCGGCGCTGGCAGGCCGAGCAGGGCCGGAATTTCCGCGCTGCCCACACCAGCCCGGCCAAGCAGGCCCTGCAAGGCCGGCGCAATATCGAACCAGCTCGCTTGGGGCACCGGATTGTCGATGTCGATCAGCGCGCAGTTCTCGAGAACAACCGCGCAGTCATCGCCGTTCGAGTGCAGCGGCGCGCCGTCGGCAAACACCGCCAGGGCATCCAGGGCGGCTGTCAGATCGGTGCCGTCGGCAGCCAGCCGGTCATTGGTAATGGCGGTTAGCGCCACGAAATAGCCCGACAATTCCGGGTTGCGCAGGGGGCGCACCAGAACATCGAGTTCATCGGTTTCGCGAAAACCATCGCCGGCGTCGAGACGGACCGCGCCGATCTGGACCACCTCGCGATGTTCGTCCGGCCCCGACCAGCCGCGCGCTAGCGCACCCTCCCAAGAAGTGTATTCCAAATCGACGATAATAAGGGGGCCTTGGGTGGGCCAGATGTAAGCCGCCTCCCGCTTGAAGCTCAGGACCAGACTCCCAATATTTTAGGTTGAAACAAACCGTCGCAAGGGTTGCCGTGGCGCGCGGTCAAAAATCGACGCAGCGCCCGTCGCGCTCCCAATCGCCGTAGCGTGTCGGCTCGAGCCCCTTCGGACCGCCGATTTCTTTCGGTTGTTTTTGATCGGCCGCCGCCGGTACCGCGTCAGGTTTCAAATCTGCCGTAATTTCGGCGGATTTTACTGCTGGATTAGACACTGGCCGATGTTCGGCAAACCCAGACCGGGTTGCCGGTTCGGCCGGCGGCGGCGTTAGCGTCGTCTGCGGATCCGCTTTTTTCATGGTCTTGATATGGCCGAGGTTGCGGCATTTGCCAAGACCAATCTGGCAAAGCCCGGCAGAAGAAACAGACAGGGCGATAGAAATAATGATGCAAATTCAGAGATTTGGACCGCGGGACCGGTACCCAATGCCCGCCAAGCGGGCAAATTCAAGCCCGAAAAACCCCAACATGTGGATAGTCTATCAACAGATATTTCCACATATAGTATGCGATACACGATTTTGTGGCCTTGCCCATAATAACCACATGATCTAGGGTTTGGGCGGTTTTAGTGGCAAGAACCCTAGGCTCTACCTGAATTAGGGGCCTTTCGTAAGCAGAAGGTGGACGAAAATGGCATGGACGGATGATCGAGTAGCAATGCTCCGCGAACTTTGGACAAAAGGACTAAGCGCGAGCCAAATTGCGGTGCAACTGGGCGGCGTTAGCCGCAATGCAGTTATTGGCAAGGCGCATCGGCTCGGTCTGGAGAGCCGGCCGTCACCGATCCGTGGCGGCGGCGGCGGTTCGCGCAGCCGGCGCAACCGGGCGATCAGTCGAGCCCTTGAAGCGCGCGCTTTGCGCGGCACCATGGCCGACGAGGAAATCGGCGGCGAACCCGTGGTCTCAGGGCATGGTCAAAAAATTATAGATCGACCGTTGTCGCCCCCCGCCCGGCCGATCAGCGACGTCAAGGATTGCTTGTGGCCCATCGGCGACCCGAGCGAATCTAATTTTGGGTTCTGCGGCGAAGACACCTCGCCCGGCCGGCCCTATTGCGCCAGCCATTGCGCGATGGCGTATATCCGCAAAGACCGCACGGCGGCCTGACACCTCGCTAACGGCTCTAGCGGCAAGCTATCACCGGCCCTATAACGGGGCCGATGAACCCTACCAAACCCAAAAGCGGGCATTTGCCCGATGCCCGCGCCGCCGCCCTCGAGCTATTGGGGGCCGTACTTGATCGCGGCCTTCCGCTCGATACGGTGCTCGTCCATTCCGCAGCCCTAGCCAAACTGGCGCCGCGCGACCGCGCCTTCGCCCGGCTGATGATCACGACGGTGCTGCGCAGGCGTGGTCAGATCGACGCCGCCCTCGACGAAAAACTTTCCCGCCGTCTGACGAAGCACCAAACCCAGGTTCGCAACGCGCTGCGCCTCGGGGTCGCACAACTGGTCTTTCTCGAAACCCCGGCCCACGCCGCCGTCGATGGCAGCGTCAATTTGGTGCGCCACAGCGGACGCGCCGGCATGACCGGCCTGGTCAACGCCGTGTTGCGCACGATCGACCGCGACAGCGCCGACGCCCTGGCGGCCACTCCTGAGGCCGAGCAGCGCAATGCGCCCGATTGGTTGCGCCAAAGCTGGAGCGCTGCCTACGGCGCCGACACCGCGACCGCCATCATGGCGGCCCATCGCGCCGAGCCGCCGCTCGACCTCACGCTCGCCCCTAGCGCTTCGGCCGAGGAATGGGCGTCCCGGCTCGACGCCAAAATTCTGCCGACCGGATCCTTACGCCGGCGAACCGGCGGCATTGTCAGCGAAATGGACGGCTTCGCAGAGGGCGCCTGGTGGATCCAGGACGCCGCCGCAGCCCTGCCGGCGCGATTATTTGGCGATCTCACCGGACGTAGCGTGATCGATTTATGTGCAGCGCCGGGCGGCAAAACGGCGCAACTCGCCGCCGCGGGGGCACATGTCACGGCCGTGGATATATCGACCGAACGTCTGCGCCTGGTGACCCAGAACATGGAACGTCTGGGGCTCACCGCCGAAACCGTGATAGCCGACGCCACCGCGTTCACGCCCGC
>JBLHHE010000323.1:0-3655 GCA_047616465.1 Alphaproteobacteria bacterium | reverse complement strand
ATCGGTTTAAGCAGCTTTATGAACGTACGCCGGAGCGCCGGGCGACGCTTGCCTATGATGCGACGGCACTGTCAATCATCCTGGCACAGCGCACCGCGCGGGCGAACGATGCGAGCCCGAACATGTTTTCCGCGGAAGCTTTGACATCGCCGGGCGGATTTACCGGCATGGATGGAATTTTGCGCTTGCGGCCGTCGGGGCTGGTTCAACGGGGTTTGGCGGTTTTTGAAATCCAGCGCGACGGCGCGCGAGAAATCGATCCGGCGCCAACATCCTTTGAAGACTTCACCAATTAGGCAAACAGGGCGGCGATAACCCCGTCGAGGCGCTGCCGGCCCGCCGGTGTGGCCCGCAGCCCGTCACTGTCGTGAACGATAAGCCCGCCATCCACCAGGCGCTTTGACACCGTTGGATCGATCACCGTGTCGAGGCCAATTCCGGCGCGTGCGCGAAAGTTTGCGGCGTCGAGCCCGCCGCTTATCCGCAGACCCATCACGGCAAGCTCGGCGACGACCGACGGGGTGTCCAGCGGCGCGTGGGTCTGTGTGGCGTGACCGTGGTCTTCGGTCCGGCGCAGCCATATTTCGGGTGCGCGATGCTGGCGGGTGGCGTGAATGCTGCCGGCAGTTGTCAGGCGCCCATGGGCGCCCGGCCCGATCCCGATATAATCGCGATACTGCCAGTAGGCCATATTATGACGGCAGGCTTGCTCCGGCGCGGCATGATTGGAAATTTCATAGGCCGGCATGCCGGCGTCGGCCAGCATTTCCTGGGTGATCTCGAATAGCGTTGCGGAAACCGCTTCGTCAGGCGTGGCCAGGTCGCCGCGCGCCTGCGCCAGGAAAAATGGCGTCCCCTGCTCGATGGTGAGCTGGTAGACCGATATATGACCGCGCGCTAGTCCGATGGCCTGCTTGAGCTCGCGCTGCCATTGGTCAACCGATTGCCCCGGCCGGGCGTAAATCAGGTCGAAGGAATATCGCTCGAACGTATTGGCGGCCAATTCGATGGCCGTTATCGCCTCGGCAGCGCTATGGGTCCGGCCGAGAAAGCCAAGCGCCTCGTTATCCAGCGCCTGCACGCCCAGGCTGACCCGATTGACCCCGGCGTCTGCAAATGCCGCGAGACCGGCGGCCTCGGTAGAGGTGGGGTTGGCTTCGAGTGTAATTTCGATGCCTTCATCGACGGTGAAGTGCCTCCCGACCGCCTCGATAATTGCGGCGGCCGTATCCGGCGCCATCAGCGAGGGCGTACCGCCACCGAAGAAGATGCTGGTGACGCGCCGGGGGCCGGCGATCTGGGCGTAATGTTCAAGCTCGCGCAACAGGGCGGTGCGCCAGCTTGCGTGATCGACATGATCGCTGACATGGCTGTTAAAATCGCAGTAGGGACAAAGCGAGCGGCAAAACGGCCAGTGCACATAGATCGCCAGCGTGTCCGGCGTGGCGATTCCCTCAGCCATTTTCAGGGCGGAAACAGGCGTCGAACATTTTGCGAAATGCGATGGCCCGGTGGGAGATTGCGTGCTTTTCGACGGGGTCGATTTCACCAAATGTGCGCGCGTCGTTGGTGGCGCGGAAAATAGGGTCGTAGCCGAAGCCGTGGCTACCCCGCGGCGGCCACACAATCTCTCCGGCGATGCTGCCCTCGAAACTTTCGACGTGACCGTCGGGCCAGGCGAGGGCGAGAACGCAGATAAATTGCGCCGACCGGTCGCCGTTATCGCCCAGTTCTGCCTGGATCCGAGACATCGCCGTGGCGAAATCACGGCCGTTAGGCGTTTCTGCCCAGCGTGCGGAGTAAATTCCGGGTGCGCCGGCGAGCGCCGTTACGGCCAGGCCGCTATCGTCGGCAAGCGCGGGCAGATTGCTGCCTAGGGTCGCCGCGCGCGCCTTCAACACGGCGTTGTCGACGAACGTTGCGCCGTCTTCGATCGGCTCCGGCAGCCCCAGGTCTGTGGCGCTTTCGACGGCGATTCCCAGCGGTATCAGCAGGTCGGCGATCTCGGCGACCTTGCCCGCATTGTGGCTGGCGATAACCAGACGGTCGTCACGAAATCGTCGGTTCATAGGGGCCGGTCCAGGTCAATCGATACCCAACGCGGCACGCTGGGCCGCGGCTAGCTGGTTAGTGCCTTGCTGGGCCAGGTCGAGGAGTTTGATGAACTGCGCCCGCGTGAAGGGCTTGTCTTCCGCTGTCCCCTGTACCTCGATAATACGCCCGCCGGCGGTTAGTACGAAATTGGCGTCGGCCTGGGCGTTCGAGTCTTCGGCATAATCCAAATCGAGAACCGCCTTGCCCTCGTAGAGACCGCACGAGACCGCCGCGACCATGTCGTACAGGGGTAAAGCTTTGAGGGCGCGGGCGTTGACGAGTTTTTGGCAGGCTATGTGGAGGGCCACATAGGCGCCGGTGATCGCCGCCGTTCTGGTGCCGCCATCGGCCTGCAGCACATCGCAGTCTAGGCGAATCTGGCGCTCGCCGAGGGCCTCCATATCTGTTGCCGCGCGTAAGCTGCGGCCGATCAAGCGCTGTATTTCCTGGGTGCGGCCCGATTGCTTGCCGCGGGCCGCTTCGCGGTCGGTGCGGGTGTGGGTCGATCGGGGTAGCATGCCGTATTCCGCCGTAATCCAGCCACTGCCGCCGCCCCGCATCCACGGCGGCACCCTGTCCTCGACAGTCGCCGCGCAGAGAACGTGAGTGTTTCCAAACTGCGCGAGACACGAGCCCTCAGCGTATTTGGCGGCGCCCGTTTTCAAGCGAATCTTGCGCAATTCGTCGGTTGCGCGGCCGGAAGGGCGTCGAAAATCTTTGGTCATCGGGCGGGCCTGTTCGTGGCGAAATATTATATCCCGGGACGGGGTGTGGCGGGGAACCTACCCGCTGGTCGACAGTGCGTCCAGCGGGGCGTCCCGCGGGGCTTTGGGCCCCCAAGGCGGCTTGATTAGCTGCAGTGCCGCGCCTAAGTTCCTGATTACCTTCCGAATTCCATAGGTAGGAAAACCGCCAAGCGGGTGTCGCCGATGAGCCATTTGGTTCCGGACTTAAATGCACGAAGCCGCGAAATTTTGCGCCAGATTATCGACGCCTACCTGGAAACAGGCGAGGCCGTTGGCTCGCGCACCTTGTCGCGGCGGCTGGGCGTGGAACTGTCGCCGGCGACAGTTCGCAATGTCATGTCCGACCTGCAGGATGCAGGGCTGCTGTATTCGCCGCACGTGTCGGCGGGACGCTTGCCGACCGAGGCAGGCCTGCGGTTCTTCGTCGATGGTTTGCTCGAGGTCGGCCGGCTGACCGAAGATGAGCGGGCGTCGATCGAATCTCAATGCGCCGCCCAGGGCCGCAACCCACAAAAAACATTGGAAGAAGCGACCCGGGTGCTGTCGGGTTTAAGCAATTGCGCCAGTTTGGTGGTTGTGCCGAAAACCGATGTGCGCCTCAAACACATCGAATTCGTCGGCATCGGCCCGGACCGGGCGTTGGTGGTGTTGGTCACAGATGATGGGGCGATCGAAAACCGGGTGATCGATATACCGGTGGGTCTGCCGGCCTCGGCGATCGTCGAGGCAACCAACTTTCTTTCGGCGCGCATGGTTGGCAAGACCCTTGCTGAGGGGCAGGCGCAAATTGCCGCGGAACTCTTGGCCCACCGCCA
>JBLHHE010000322.1:0-3662 GCA_047616465.1 Alphaproteobacteria bacterium | reverse complement strand
AAGTGACTTATTGTCGTTGTTCGATTGTGGTGCGCGCATGAGCACCGAGACGATTTGCGTTGTCGGGTGCAGTGGGTTCGTCGGCAGCCATGTTACCGCCGCGCTGCTGTCGCGCGGCTATAATGTGCACGGCACGCTGCGCGACAGTTCGGGCGATAATGCGCGCTGGCTGATGTCGGATGTGGCGGCCGCCGCCAGCGGCGCCAACACGCTGACCCTGTTTTCCGCCGACGTTTTCGACAAGGCGTCGCTGAAGCCGGCCATGTCGGGATGCACCGGCGTGATTGTGTGCGCCGGGTCGCCGGTCGTCGCCCCGGAAACCATCGACCTCATGGTTGCGGTGGCCGAGAACGTGTCCGACGCGGCGATCGAAATGGGCTTCGGCCGTGCGGTCTTTACCTCGAGCACCGGATCGACGAACCCGCCCGAAGGCGAGCCCGATCTTAAGAACGAAGATCTGCATTGGTCCGATCCCGAACTGCAATTCGAAACCGGCAAGTTCGCCGCTGTCGGCAAGACCCGTCTCGACCGCATCGTTCTCGCCAAGATGGCGGCGTCCGATGGCGCGTTTCGGGTGTGCGTCATCAACCCGTCGATGATTGTGGGGCCGGCCTATCAGCCGGAACCCGTCACCAGCCTGGTCCGCGTCGCCGCCATCCTTAACGGCGAGCGCTTCGCCGATAAGATTCCCAACAACTCAACCTCGATCATCGATGTGCGCGATCTCGCCGATCTCCACATCAACGCGCTGGAGAACGACCAGGCGAGCGGGCGCTATTTCGGCGTCAAGCAAAGTTGGCACTGGCGCGATATTCTGAAAGCCCTAGAGCGCGCCCATCCGGCTTACACAATGATCCAGCCCGACCCCGACGAAGTCCCCGTGCGCGCCACCCAATTCGATCTGACGCGTCAAAATACGCTGGGGGTGAACGTTCGCGGCATCGACGACATGTTCGCGGGGCTGGTTGCGGAACTGAACCGCCGGAAGATGATCTAGATCCCCTCGACCGCCGTCGCCTGTCGGGCCAGGCTTTGGATAGCGTGCGTCCAGATACTCTCGCTGGGCACACCATCGGCGCGCAGTTCGCGCAGGGTTTGGGCGTTGTCGCGTTTGGCCAGGCGGTTGCCGTCGGGGTCGGTGAGCATCGGCGTGTGATGCCATTCGGGCGTCGCCAGACCGAGCAGCGCTTGCAGCAGCCGATGCACATGGGTCGATTCGAACAAATCGTTGCCACGAGTAACAAGCGTGATGCCTTGCGCCGCATCGTCGACCGTGACCGCCAAATGGTAGCTGGTGGCGATATCCTTGCGGGCTAGCACCACATCGCCGAACTGGTCTGCCTGCACCTGTTGTTCGCCTCTGGTGCGGTCGTGCCAGGTAAGATCACCGGCGATTTTGAGGGCCTTGGTCACGTCGAGGCGCAGGGCGAAAGGGGTGCCGTCGCCGAACCGCGAGGCCCGCTCGGTGTCGGCGATGTCGCGGCAAATACCCGGATAAATCGGACCAAAGTCGCTATGGCTATGGGGGGCGCCGGCGGAACTGTTGATCTCGTCCAGTATGTCTTTGCGGGTGCAAAAGCACGGATAGAGCAGTTCCATTTCCGTCAGGCGGTCTAGCGCGCCTTGGTAGGCGGCGCCCCGTTCGGACTGGCGCATCACCGGTTCGGCCCAGGAAACGCCTAGCCAGGCAAGGTCTTCATAGATGGCGTCTTCGAATTCGGCATTGTTGCGGCCGCCATCGATATCCTCGATCCGCAATATAAAGCGCCCCTCGGGCCGGTCGGCCAGGCGCCAGGCGAACAGGGCCGCATAGGCGTGACCCAGATGCAAATGGCCCGACGGCGACGGTGCAAACCGGGTAACGATGTTGGGCACGGGATCGGCGGTGGTGGTCACGGGTGCGCTCAAACGTTTGGGTTGGCTTCGGCTTCCAACGCGGGGCCGAATGACCTACCTATCATGCGATGAAAACGCGCAAACGCATAGAAGCAGGTCTATCGGAGCTGGCGAAGCTGGATCCCCGGATGGGCGCGCTGTGGCAAACGGCCGGAACCCCGGCGACACGCGCCCGCAAGCCGGGCTATGGAACATTGCTGCGGATCATCGTCGGACAGCAGCTATCGACCAAAGCCGCCGCGTCGATCTGGCAGCGTCTGGAAGATGCCGGTATGACCGGCGATCCGGCGAATTTAAGGGTCCAGTCCGATGAAGCATTGCGCGGTTTCGGGTTAAGCCGGCAGAAGATCGCCTATGGCAGGGGATTGGCCGAAGCGGTCGATAGCGGAACCTTGAATCTGGCCCGGATGGGCCGCCTGTCCGACGCAGACGCCATCGCGGCGCTGGTCGAACTTAAGGGCATTGGGCGGTGGAGCGCGGAAGTCTATTTGCTGTTTGCGCTCGGCCGGACCGATATAATGCCCGCCGACGATCTGGCGCTGGTGGTTTCGGCCGGCCGCCATTTGGGCGACGGCGACCGGTGGACCCCGGTGCAGCTTCGCGCCGAGGCCGAGAAGTGGCAGCCCTGGCGCAGCGCCGCGGCGCGGCTCTTGTGGCACGCCTACAACATCGAGGCGATCTAGCTCCGAACCCATAGGAAAAGGGAACAATATGTCCGAGGAACTAACATTAATGGGCCCGTCTTTTGGCCCGGCGTCGGGCGGTCCGGCCAAGCAGCTGGTGATCCTGCTGCACGGCGTTGGCGCCGACGGCGACGATTTGATCGGCCTGGCGCCGGTGCTCTCGCAAGTGTTGCCGGATGCGGAATTTCTCGCCCCGAATGCGCCTGAGCGCTGCGACATGGCGCCGGTTGGCTACCAATGGTTCAGTTTGCAGGATCGCAGCCCGGGCCCCATCGAGGCCGGGGTGCGGGCGGCGGCGCCGTTGGTCGATCGGTTCATCGACGACAATTGCGCGGCGCGGGGCATTACACCGGACCGGGTCGCCCTGTTCGGGTTCAGCCAAGGGTGCATGATGTCGCTGTTTGTGGGGTTGCGGCGGCCAACGCCCCTGGCGGCGATTTTGGGTTTTTCCGGCGCGCTGGTGGCCCCGGAAAAACTAGCCGCCGAGATCGTCAGTCGCCCTCCGGTGTTGCTGGTGCATGGCGAGGAAGACCCGGTGGTGCCGCACCAGATGTTTATCGCGGCCCAGACCGGGCTCGAAGCGGCCGGGGTCGACGTTCAGACCGTCAGCCGTCCCGGGCTGGGGCATGGCATTGATGAAGAGGGCATTCGCGCCGGCGCGGCGCTGTTGCAAGCAACTTTGATCGCCTGACGCTTGGTACGCGTGCCAGATGTCGGAACTGCATCAAACGCGGTGGCGCTCGTCACGTGTCAAAACAGCGCCAAATTTAAACGGTCTTAATGCGTCGTGAAGGCGCTTTGTCGCACCTGCGTTGACCATTCGACGGCCGCATTTCCCTCGAAAGCCGCCGTCATTGATGGTAGGCGACTTCGGCGGGTTTTGACCCGAAGGGGACATCGACCGGTCGATCTGGCGCTGGCTAAGAACGATCGATTTGGCCGCACCGCTTTAATTGGGGAAACCATCTCGAAGTAGCCAATCTAAATGCTTTCGTGCGGTTCGGTGCGCGGATCCAGTTCGTAGACGACGTATGTCGTTCGTGGCACTAGCACTACGGCTTCCTGCTCCTGGACCGGAAGAGG
>JBLHHE010000321.1:0-3667 GCA_047616465.1 Alphaproteobacteria bacterium | reverse complement strand
GCCGCCGCGTCCCAGCGCGGCAGGGTCAAGGTGAATCGCGACCCCTTGCCAAGCTCGCTTTCCAGCGAAATATCGCCGCCCATCAACTGCGCCAGATTGCGCGCGACGTGCAAGCCGATGCCAACGCCCTCGGTGTTGTTGGTGAAAGCGTCGGAGCGCACCCGGTGGAACCGTTCAAACACCGCCTGAATGCGGTCTTCGGGGATGCCGATGCCGGTGTCCCATACTGTCATGTGTACTTTGTCGTCTTGCGCCTGCGCAATGTCGATACCGACGGTGCCGCCTTCGGGCGTGAACTTGACCGCATTGGTCAATAGATTGATCAAAATCTGCCGGGCCCCGGTGACATCTGCCAACACGTCAACACCCGCGCCCACTTCCGGCATCTCCAAAGTGAGGCCGGATGTCTGGGCCCGCACCTCGATCATGGTGAGCGTGTCGCGCAGCAGATCGGCGACGCTCAGCCGTTGTAAACTGATCTCGGTGGTATCGTTCTCGATGCGCACCGTGTCGAGAAGGTTGTCGATAATCTGTACCAAATGGCCGGACGCGGAGAGCACGTTGTCGAGATAGTCGCCCATGCGCTCTGTAATCGGACCGGCGACTTGCCGGCGGCACAATTCGGTAAAACCGATAATCGCGTTCAGAGGGGTTCGCAGTTCGTGACTGGTCAACGCGAGGAACTCGGTCTTGGCATCGGAGGCAGTCTGCGACTTGGTGAGCGCATCGCTTAGTTGGTCGTTGCGTACTTCCAGCGTTTTAAGAGCTTGCTCGAGATCCTGGCGCGCGGTCATCATTTCCCGCTCGGCTTCCAGGGTGCGCGTGATGTCTGTACCCGTGCCGCGGAAACCCAGAAACCGACCGTTGGCTTTATCGAAGAACGGCATACCGCTCAAATGGATGCGCCGCGGCTGGCCGGTTTCGTCGCGCATATTAAACAGACGGTTTCGAAACGACCTGTGGCTGGCGAACAGGCTTTCGAGATCGGGAGCGCCGGCAGTAGCTTCGGGCAATTCACCGAGCGAAAGCACGTGCTTACCTAAATGCATATGCGGCGGTACGCCGGTAATTGCTGCGATACGCGGCGATACTTCGGTAAGGCGCAGTTCCGCGTCGGTCTCCCACACCCAATCGGACGAGGCGTGTATGGTATCGTTGAGTTTCTCAACCGTTTCCGCCAGCTTTTTTTCCAACGTCGTGTTGCGCGTGACATCTTCAAAATAGCCGTAAAACAGGCGACCGTCGTCGCGCTCGCTGATGAAGTGGCGGCCGAGATAAAGCCGGGTCATGCCCGAGCGCCGAACCTCGGTATGGTTGGGCTCGAAGCGGCCGGTTTCGGCCAGGCCTTCGAGGACATTGCGCAGCGGCGTCGGCGCGGCGGCATTGTCGGAAAGGTCGACCGCAAAACCCCAGGCGTCGCGCGCAAGTTCGATGAAACCATCGGTGGCGTAAACCAAATCGAAGTTTGCATCGGCAACGTAGACCGGGCCGAATTGCTTGAGCAGAAGCTCGCCAACATCGAAGCCGCGAAACGCCGGCGGCGCGATAGCATCGTTGGTGGTTTGCCGCGTAACGGCGTTTATCGCCGCCGCGTCGGTTTGCGGACGCCGGGAGTAGACCCGTCCCTGTTCACCGACCGTTCGTTGTCTGAAGACCTGGGTCATCAACGATGCTTCCTTTGGCCACCGAATAGGTGGGTTCCGAGGCTAATTTAACCCATCTGGGTTTACGCTTCATTAATCTTAATCGCCAAAATCATAACGCACTTCCTTAACGAATAAAACAAGAATGTATATGAATCAATGTCTTTTGGTCTGTTCTTCATGTGGTCTTTAGAGTAACGCCGGTTTCCGCACGCTTTATTCCCAATTTCGCGACACCATTTTTTATCTACTTTGGAGCATCATTTTCATCAACACACATCTTACATGCCGCCTAAGTTGTCTGGACTAATTCCTGGGCCCCTCCAACAAAAACCCATCATTGGTTCCCAAAATAGCAGTTCCGGTTTTGCTGAGAGCCTTTAGAATCAATTACTTCCCAACTTTTCTCGAATAAATCTCCGGACTCTGAGTCCCGGCATGCACCAGCGTATTTGCGTAAACAACCGTGCGCGACTTATCGTTAATATTTGTGATATGCTTATTGCCAAGAAGGCAAGTAACCTCGACAATACAAAAAAATAATAAGCCGAGTACTTCAACCGTTGGCTTATGCAGGTAGCGATGACGGGTATGTGGTGCCGTTTGGGGTAAGGACCGTCACCAATGAGTGATTCCAGTTTATCAAACACCGATGAGGGCGTGAGAACATCGGCGATCGTTAAATGGTTTAATCCGATTAAAGGCTACGGGTTCGTACAGCCCGATGATGGCACTGGAGATGCCTTTGTGCATGTCTCGGTGCTTGAAGCTGCCGGCCATCGCGATTTACCCGACGGCGCTGCTGTCGATTGTGAGATTAGCAACGGCGCCAAAGGACCCACCGTAACCGTTATCTTCAGCGTTACCGCACCGGAAGGTAGCGCCGAGCTGGCCGCCGAGGCCCAGCCCGACGGGCCGTTGATCGAGGGGGTCGTAAAATTCTTCGATGCCAATAAAGGCTACGGCTTCATCATTCCCGACGATGGGGGGCCGGACATTTTTATTTCCGGCCGGGTCGTCGCGAGCAGCGGGCTGCGTATGTTGGAGCCGGAAACGAGAGTACGGGTGGGCACGCAAAAGGGTGACAAAGGCCCGCTCGCCGTTGTGGTCGAACTGATTTAACCGTCGCTTGCCAGCCTTCTAATCGAACTACTATTGCCTGCGGCACGCACGCCGACACAGCCGCGCGCCGGGCCGTTCCAGAATTGGTATAGATGTCAGGCTTCGCCACGCGCAGTGTGGGCCAGCTTCACCAGCGCCGCCCTCGCCTCTTCAGCGCCATGGATCACGTCCCCGAAGTCCAGACGGGCATCGGCATCGTTGCGGCCCAAATCGATCCCTTCCGGATCGACGCCGGTCAGGCGCCAGTCCATGCCCGGACGGCCGACCAGATTGTGGGCATACAGGTTTACGGATTGGGAATGATCGGCGTTCATGTGCGCAATGATGTCGGGTTCAGCAGCGGCCAGTTCACCCGACGCGGCGGTATCGAATATGACCTCGGCCCGGTCGAGAGTGTGGATGCTGCCGAAGCCGGCGACAAAGTGAACGCTATCGACCTCCAGGCGATAGAGGCGGAAATCGGTGAACTCCACAAAAGTTTGGGCCGACGTATGGCGCGCCAGAAAACGCTGTTTCAACAACGGATCATCGCAAAGCTCGGCCCGACCCATCACCGAGACCCGCCCTTGGGCGATGGCGTCGCGGGTGGATTTCGCAAACAGCAGCGATACCCGGCCGTCGGCCGCAATATTGCGGCTGTGGCGGGCCATATCGGACAGCAGCAACAGGGGCGCGGCGTCATGGCCGCAGGCAACCAATGTTAAGCTGGCGTAGGGACCGCCGCCGGTTTCGGCATCCAGGGTGGCCAACGTCGCTTGCCGCACAGTGCGGATCAACCGGCGCGCCACCCGGCCAGGGGCTTTTTTTCGATCATCAATTGTCATAGCGACGCAGAGACTAAAGCAGTCGCCGGCCAGATTGAACCACCTAGACCAGATAATACGCTAATTACCTATCCCGCG
>JBLHHE010000320.1:0-3675 GCA_047616465.1 Alphaproteobacteria bacterium | reverse complement strand
GGCGATTTCCTTGACCAGGCGCGAGGCGATGAACTGATGATGTTCCGAGGCCATGAGAAAAAGCGTCTCGATATTCGGGTTGAGACGGGTGTTCATGCCGACCATCTGGAACTCATATTCGAAGTCCGACACCGCCCGCAGGCCGCGGATAATACAGTTGGCGTTCTGCTCGGCGGCGAAATGCACCAGCAGGGAATCGAACGGCTTCACTTCGATGCGATCGGTCAACCCGTCGCCCATGGCGGCAATTTCGTCGCTGACCATCTCGGCCCGCTCGTCGAGCGAGAATAGCGGCCCCTTGCCGCCATTAATGGCGACGCCGACGATCAGCTTATCGACGGTTCGCGCCGCCCGGCGGATGATATCCACATGGCCGTTGGTCACCGGGTCAAAGGTCCCCGGATAAAGACCGACCCGTTCACTCTTGGTCATCGTTCACCTCGGGTGACGGGCTGTCATCATTGTCGGGCGCCTCGGCGCCGGCTTCCGGCGATTGGGGCATATCGCCCTCAACGCCATCATCCCCGCCGTCGTCACCATCGTCGCTATCGTCATCGTCGTTGGTATCGTCCTGCATCGGGGTCACCGTCACCACATGCTCGTCCTTGGCGACCCGGAACAGGGTGACGCCGCGGGTAGACCGCCCGGCGATGCGCACTTCCGACACGCCGGTGCGGATCAACTGGCCGCCATCGGTCATCATCACCAATTCGGTATCGCCCACGACCGGGAACGACGAGATCACCGAGTTGCCTTCGAGCTTCGCCAGATCGATGTTGGTGATGCCCTGGCCGCCCCGGCCGGCGACCCGGTATTCATAGGCCGAGCTGCGCTTACCGAACCCTTTGGCCGTCACCGTCAGCACAAATTGCTCCTGCTCGGCCATGGCACGGTAGCGTTCGTCCGACAGCGCCACCACGCCACCTTCCAGACCGTCCTCCATATCGTCGTCGGCTGCACTTTCAACCTCTTCGATACCGCCCTCGGCCCGCTCGGCGCGGCTGCGCTTGAGATAGGCGTTGCGCTCGGTGGTACTGGACTCGGCGTGATGGAGGATCGACATGGCAATGACTTCGACGCCCTTGGACAATTTGATACCGCGGACCCCGGTCGAATTACGGCCCTGGAACACCCGCACATCGGTCAGCCTGAAACGGATACATTTGGCGCCCGTGGTGGCCAGCAGAACGTCATCGGCCTCGTCGCACGTCGCCACGCCGATCAGACGGTCGCCGTCATCGAGCTTCATGGCGATCTTGCCGTTGGCCTTGACCTGGATGAAATCGGACAACCGGTTGCGCCGCACATTGCCGCTGGCGGTGGCGAAGACAACGAACAAATCCTCCCAGCTATCCTCGTCTTCGGGCAGCGGCATCAAGGTCGTAATGGTCTCGCCTTCTTCCAGGGGCAGCAGATTAACCAGCGCCTTGCCCCGGCCCGTCGGCGAGCCGATGGGCAGCTTGTAGACCTTCATTTTGTAGACCATGCCGCGCGACGAGAAGAACAACACCGGCGTGTGGGTGTTGAGCACGAAGACCTGGCTGACGAAATCCTCGTCGCGGGTGGCCATGCCGGCGCGCCCCTTGCCGCCGCGGCGTTGCGCCCGATAGGTCGATAACGGCACCCGCTTGATGTAGCCGCCATGGGTGACCGTGACGACCATATCCTCGCGCTGGATCAGATCTTCGATATCGTGTTCGAATTCGGAATCGATGATTTCGGTGCGCCGCGGGTCGGCGAACTCTTCGCGTATTGCCAGCAATTCGCTACGCATCAACCCGTAGAGCTTGTCGCGACTTTCGAGAATAGAGAGATGCTCGCGAATTTCGTCGACCAGGACCTTCAGATCCTCGGCGATCTTGTCGCGCTCCAGACCGGTCAGACGGTGCAACCGCAATTCCAGGATGGCCCGCGCCTGCTCGTCGGAGAGATTGTAATTGCCGTTCTCGTCAACGCCGCGCCCCGGTTCATCGATCAGCGCTATAAGCGGCGCCACATCCAGGGCCGGCCAAGGCGTTGCCACCAATTCAGCGCGCGCCGTCGGAGCGTCTGGGGCGGCGCGGATCAGGGCAATCACGGCGTCTATATTGGCAACCGCAACAGCGAGCCCAACCAAGGTGTGCGCCCGGTCGCGCGCCTTGCCGAGCTCAAAGATCGTGCGCCGGGTAATGACATCTTCGCGGAACACGACGAACGCGGCAATGATACGTTTGACGTCCAGCAGTTCCGGTTGGCCACCGTTGAGCGCCAGCATATTAACGCCGAAGGTCGTTTGCATGGGCGTGTAGCGAAACAGCTGGGCGAGCACCACTTCCGGTTCCGCATCGCGCTTCAATTCGATAACCACCCGAAGGCCTTGCCGGTCGGACTCGTCGCGCAGGTCGCTGATGCCCTCGACCGTCTTGTCGTTGGCAATTTCGGCGATGCGCTCGATCATCCGCGCCTTGTTCACCTGATAGGGAACCTCGGTGATGATGATCGCTTTGCGATTGTTGGGAATATCCTCAAAATGAGTGCGCGAGCGCATCAACACCGAGCCGCGCCCCGTGTGGAAGGCTGAACGGATGCCGCTGGACCCGACGATAAGACCGCCTGTAGGGAAATCCGGGCCATGCATGTACTGCAATATTTCGTCGATCGAAATATTCGGATTGTCCATATAGGCGCAGCACGCGTCGATCACTTCGCCCAAATTGTGCGGCGGAATGTTGGTCGCCATGCCAACGGCGATGCCGCTGGCGCCATTGACCAGAAGATTGGGATATTGCGCCGGCAGAACCGTCGGCTCTTGCGTCGTTTCATCGTAATTGGGCTGGAAATCGACGGTATCGCGGTCGATGTCTTCGAGCAGCGTGTGGGCGGCCTTGGACATACGCGCTTCGGTGTAGCGCATAGCCGCCGGCGGATCGCCGTCCATCGACCCGAAATTGCCCTGGCCATCGACCAATTCCAGCCGCATTGAGAAATACTGCGCCATGCGGACCATGGCGTCGTAGATCGCGGAGTCGCCATGGGGGTGATAAATACCCATCACATCGCCGACAATGCGCGCCGACTTGCGGTACGGCCGATTGTACTCGTAACCGCCCATTTTCATGGCGTAGAGAATACGCCGATGGACCGGCTTCAAACCGTCTCGAATATCGGGCAGCGCCCGCGAGACGATCACGCTCATGGCGTACGCCAAGTAGGAGGTCTTCATCTCCTCTTCGATGGTCACCGGAGAGACGTCGCGCCCCCCGGGCGGCGGCGATTCTGTTTGATCAGTCAATGTATAATATCAATGGTTTAGCGTCTGTCTGAAGGACCCTAACAGACGCGCCGAGTCGGCTTTTTTGCATCGCAACACAATAGCCGAAACGGACGCCGCAAACAAGCAAACCGGGGGGTTAAACCGAGCCTCTTCCGGCGCCGCAAACCCCTCTCCATGAGGGAGAGGGAAACGCTATTAGGACGCCAATCCTTAAACCGGTTTAACCGTGAGGATTGCGCCATCGGTGTCGACCACTTCGACATCGACGCCCGCCGCAATGGTATCGCCGCTGACGCTCGAGACGATCCACCAGCCATCGCCGATTTCGACGCGGCCGCGTCCGTTCGCCAGGGGCTCGGCCAGGGTGACGCGCCGGCCGATGAAGCTGGCGCCGCGCACATTCAAATTCGGGTGGTCCGATT
>JBLHHE010000319.1:0-3692 GCA_047616465.1 Alphaproteobacteria bacterium | reverse complement strand
GGCGTGGATGGCGTGAGCATCGATAGCGCGCTGTCCCCGGCCTATGCCGCAAAAAAACTACAGCCCTCGTACACCGTGCAAGGCAATTTGGATCCGATGGCGTTGCTGGCCGGCGGGGACGCGATGTTGAATTCAGCGGCCGGTATTATCAAGGCTTTGGGCGGCGGTCCCTTTATTTTCAATTTGGGGCATGGCGTCGTTCCCCAGACACCGCCTGAACATGTCGAGGCGCTGGCCGCGTTTATTCGGGCGGGCGGCCAGCGATGAAAATCGCCGTGGTTCTCTACAATCTTGGCGGACCGGACACGCCGGATGATGTTCAGCCCTTTTTGTTTAATCTCTTCAACGATCCGATGATTATTGACGCGCCGGGGCCGATACGCTGGCTTCTGGCAAAGCTGATATCGTCACGCCGGGCGCCAATAGCGCGTAAAATCTATGAGCATTTGGGCGGTGGATCGCCATTATTGGCAAATACCAAAGCCCAGGCGGACGCCTTGGATTCGCTACTTGCGGGCACGAGTAGCGACGAGTACCGCAGCTTCGTGGCGATGCGATATTGGCACCCAAAGGCTGATGCTGTAGCCCGTGAGGTGAAGGCCTATGCGCCCGACCAAATCGTTCTCCTGCCGCTTTATCCGCAATATTCAACGACCACGGCAGGTTCATTCATACGGGTCTGGCAAAAGGCTGTAGCATCGATTGGGCTGGATTGCCCGACCAACTCGATCTGCTGCTATCCCACAGAGGCCGGGTTTGTTTCCGCCATCGCCGGTTCTGTGCGCACCGCATACCAAAAGGCGGCCAACGACAACGATAAGGGCGTACGTGTCCTATTTTCGGCCCATGGCCTGCCTAAAAAGATTGTCGAGGGCGGCGATCCCTACCAATGGCAAGTCGAGCAAACCACCAAAGCCGTCGTCGATGAATTGGCGATAACAGATCTCGATTGGTTGAACTGTTATCAAAGCCGGGTCGGCCCGCTCGAGTGGATTGGTCCATCAACCGACGATGAGATCCGCCGGGCCGGGGCTGAGGGCCTTGCCATCGTCATTGTACCGTTGGCGTTTGTATCGGAACATTCCGAGACATTGGTGGAATTGGATATCGAATACCGGCACATCGGCGATGCTGCGGGTGTTGTGGGTTATCATCGGACGCCGACGGTCAGTGTCGCCGACGCATTTATAGCCGGGCTCGCGCGCTTGGTTTCCGTCGCACTATCCGACACACCGTCGCCGTGCAGCGGCTCGGTTAGCCGCCTCTGCCCTCATGAATGGTCGCAGTGCCCGTGTGCTGCGGAACGTGCCGGATAATGGATATTTTGCTGTTATCGATAAAGGCGCTGCACGTGATCAGCGTGATCTCCTGGATGGCCGGTCTGCTCTACCTACCCCGATTGTTCGTCTACCACTGCGATGCTGAGCCTGGATCCGTACAGAGCGAAACCTTTAAAGTGATGGAGCGCCGGCTGCTGCGCGCGATCATGAGCCCGGCAATGATGGGGACGTTCATCTTCGGCGGGATAATGCTGGCAATACCGGGCAGCGTCGATTGGAGCAGCGGCTGGATCTGGGTCAAGCTCGTGTCGGTTGCCTTATTGATGGTGATGCACATTAAATTCGGACGCTGGCAAAAGGATTTCGAGGCCGACGCCAATACACGCACCCCGCGGACCTATCGACTGGCCAACGAAGTCCCAACCGTGTTGATGATTATCATTGTCATGATGGTGATCGTCCGGCCCTTCTGACGGCACGCGCTCTTTCTTGATCGATCGAAAGGTTGACTTGCGGCGGCGCAATCACTAATTGGGAACAAGTTAACCGCTAGGGTATAATAAAAAGCCCGCGATTAATCCTTCCTCATTTGTCGAATTGTGCTGGCACAAGCCATCGGCAAAACCACCACCAGAGCGCTTCAGACCGTTTGCACCCTCGCCACGGTTATCGACAGGCCCTTCCAGTCCATCGCGACACCCCCGATAGCGCTCTCTTTATTTTCGGTAAAAATCATGGATCTACAAGAACTTAAGCAAAAAACGCCCGGAGACCTTCTGGCCTTCGCCGAAGAGTTGGAAATCGAAGGCGCGAGCAACCTTCGGATGCAGGATATGATGTTCGGCATCTTGAAAGCGCTGGCCGAGAGCGGGGTGCCAATCCATGGCGGCGGCGTTCTGGAGGTTCTGCAGGATGGGTTCGGGTTCCTGCGGTCGCCTGAATCGAATTATTTACCGGGCCCCGACGACATCTATGTCTCGCCCAGCCAGGTCCGCCGCTTTGCGCTGCGAACCGGCGATACGGTTGAGGGAGAAATTCGCTCACCGAAAGAAGGCGAGCGCTATTTCGCATTGCTCAAGACCAACAAAGTCAATTTCGATAGCGTCGAGCAAACCCGCCATCGCATTAATTTCGATAATCTGACCCCGCTTTATCCTGAGGAAAAAATTACGCTCGAGATTGAGGGCGGCGACAGTAAAGACCCGACATTGCGGGTGATCGACATTGTCGCACCGCTAGGCAAGGGCCAACGCGCCCTGCTGGTCGCACCGCCGCGCACTGGTAAGACGGTGATGATGCAGAATATCGCCAAGGCGATCATGGCGAACCACCCCGACGTCTATCTGATAGTATTATTGATCGATGAGAGGCCGGAAGAAGTAACCGATATGCAACGCACCGTGCGCGGTGAAGTCATTGCCTCGACCTTTGACGAACCGGCGTCGCGCCACGTCCAGGTTGCCGAGATGGTAATCGCCAAGGCGAAACGTCTGGTCGAGCACAAGCGCGATGTTGTGATTTTGTTGGATTCGATCACGCGCCTGGCGCGCGCTTACAACACCGTCGTCCCCTCTTCGGGTAAGGTGTTGACGGGTGGCGTCGACGCTAACGCGCTGCAACGGCCCAAGCGGTTTTTCGGCGCCGCCCGGAACATCGAAGAAGGCGGTTCGTTGACCATCATCTCGACCGCCCTCATCGAAACCGGCTCGCGCATGGACGAGGTCATCTTCGAAGAGTTTAAGGGCACCGGTAACTCGGAAATTATTCTCGACCGGAAGCTTGCCGATAAGCGCACCTGGCCGTCGATCGACATCACCAAGTCGGGTACGCGCAAAGAAGAGCTGTTGGTCGATAAGGACATTCTGTCGAAAATGTGGATGCTGCGCCGGATTCTCATGCCCATGGGTGTGGTCGATGGCATGGAATTCCTGCTCGACAAGATGAAGCACTCGAAGACCAACAACGACTTCTTCGACTCCATGAATCAATAGGCTGTCGCCCGCCTCCCGTTAGGCCTCTGACGCGCCTTGGGCGCAGACGATACAGATCGGAATTGCCGGGTCGAGCCGTAGCCGCTCGGCGACAATTTCTTCGCCGCACTTCGCACACCAACCATATTCACCGCTGTCGAGGCGGGCCAGCGCGGCCTGTATCTTGCTCAATTCGATGTCGCGCCGGCGTTCTGCGGCACGGGCCATCTCCTGGCCTTGTAGCGCATCCATGCGCGATAGCCGGCCCGTCCGTTGCTGGTCGAGTTCGACCGGCCGAGCAGCCTCAGCGCCGTGTTCGGTGGCGGCTATGACCCGGTCCCGCAACGCCTCAAGCTCGCCGCGCACGGCGGCAATGTCGATAGGTTGGGGTTTGCTCAAACGGGTCTCCTAAGGAAGTAGGATCGTCGATCCGGTCGTTTTG
>JBLHHE010000318.1:0-3722 GCA_047616465.1 Alphaproteobacteria bacterium | reverse complement strand
CGATTTGGCAAAACGAGAAGCTGATGTAGCGATACGGATGTCCAACGATCCGCCGGATGACTTAGTTGGCAGACGTGTGGTGACGGTGGCTAAGGCAGGATATGTGTGTAGGGACTATATTTCTGAAGGCGGCCTCGCCACGAACTCGTCTGAGCTTAGCTGGATCGGTTGGACAGACGATCCGTCGTCCTTGCAGTGGGTGAAGGAAAGCGACTTTCCGGATACGCCGGTTGGCGCCATCATCGATGATCCCTCTGCGACACTCGAAGCTGTAAAAGCAGGTGTGGGCATGGCGATGCTGCCGTGCTTCATGGCGGATCGCGAACCGGAAATCTACCGAATGCCCCCGGGCACTTTGCTAAGGCAACGGGATCTGTGGATACTCACCCATGAAAATCTGCGCAACACAGTGCGAATACGCGCGTTCACTAGTTTCATGGCGGATGCCATTCTTCGTCATCGCGACCTCATAGAAGGAAAGGAGCCAAGGAAATCGCCTTGGAACCCGTCCTCAATTACAGGCCTGCAAGCTGGATAATTGGCGGCAGCCTCACGCGCCCCGCGCCACCGCGCGCCAGCCGATGTCGCGGCGGCAAAAGCCCTCGGGCCAGTCGATCCGGTCGAGCGCGGCGTAGGCCTTGGCCTGAGCTTCGCCGATGGTCGCCCCGCTGGCGGTGACGTTGAGCACCCGGCCGCCATTGGCGCGCAGGCTTCCGTCCTCGATCTTGGTGCCGGCATGGAAAACAATGGCCTCGTCGGGCCCAATCGCGTCGAGGCCGCGAATTTCGCTGCCCTTGGCGTAGGCGCCGGGGTAACCGTTGGCGGCCATGACCACGGTTAGCGCGGCGTCGTCGGACCAGCGTAAATTGAAGGTGTCGAGCACCCCGTCGCACGATGCCAGCAGCGCCGGTAGAATGTCCGAGCGCAGGCGCAGCATCAGCACTTGGCATTCCGGGTCGCCGAACCGCACATTATATTCCAGCAGTTTGGGGCCTTCTTCGGTCAGCATCAGGCCGGCATAGAGCACGCCTTTGAACGGGGCGCCCTCCGCCGCCATGCCTTCGACGGTTGGTGCGATGATGCGCTCCATGATCTCGGCTTGCAGTGCCTCGGTCAGCGCCGGGGCCGGCGAATAGGCGCCCATGCCGCCGGTATTGGGGCCGGTATCGCCGTCGCCCACCGCCTTATGGTCCTGAGCGCCGACCAGGGGCAGCGCCGTTTTGCCGTCTACCAGAACAAAGAAGCTGAGTTCTTCGCCGGCCATGAATTCCTCTATCACCAGCTCCCGGCCGGCTTGTCCGAACGCACTGTCGGTCATCGCCGCATCGACGGCGGTCAGCGCCTCATCGACCGATTGGGCCACCGTGACGCCCTTGCCGGCAGCCAACCCGTCGGCCTTGACGACGATCGGCGCACCGGTTTTCTCGATATAGGCTTTCGCCGCGGCGGCGTCGGTGAACCGGCCATAGGCGGCGGTGGCGATGCCGTACTTGGCGCACAGATCCTTCATGAAGCCCTTCGAGCCTTCCAGCTGGGCCGCGGCGGCGCTCGGCCCGAAGGCCTTGATGCCGACTTCGGCGAGCCGGTCGACCAGACCCAGGCACAGGGCCACTTCGGGGCCGACGACGACAAAGTCGATGGCGTTTTCGGTGGCGAAGCGCACTAGAGTTTCGATATCATCAGCGGCAATCGGGACGCATTCGGCGTCCTGTGCTATGCCCGCGTTTCCGGGCGCGCAATAGAGCGCGTCGCACAGAGGTGATGCCGAAATTGCCCAGCAAAGAGCGTGCTCACGCCCGCCGCCGCCAACCACCAGTACCCGCATCTTCGATCCTTCGTTATGTGTGGCCGCCCTTGTATCATGTCAGATGAGTCTATGAACCCGCCCGACTACGATAATGACCCCGCCGGAGCCGCTGATCCCGACGCTAACGGCAGCAACGAGCCGCCGGTTTATAGCGTCGGCGAGCTGAGCGGGGCGCTGAAACGCGTGGTCGAGGATAGTTTCGGCTATGTGCGGGTACGCGGCGAGATTTCCGGTTTCAAGCGCGCCGCCTCGGGTCACCTCTATATGGCGCTGAAAGACGCCGACGCCAATATGGACGCGGTGTGCTGGCGCGGCACGGCGGACAAGCTCGATATAGAACCGGAAGATGGTCTCGAAGTCATCGCCACCGGGCGGGTGACCACCTACGCCGCGCGCTCGAAATACCAGATGATCATCGAACGGATGGAAATCGCCGGCGAGGGCGCGCTGCTCAAGATGATCGAGGAGCGGCGCAAACGCCTCACCGCCGAAGGCCTGTTCGACGATGCCCGCAAACAGGCGCTGCCCTATCTGCCCGAGGTGATCGGCGTCGTCACCTCACCGACCGGCGCCGTGTTCCGCGACATCATGCACCGGCTCAACGATCGTTTCCCGCGCCATGTGCTGCTGTGGCCGGTCCTGGTGCAGGGCGTCAAAGCGGCCGATCAGGTGACCGCGGCGATTGAGGGGTTCAACGCGTTGCCTGAAGGCGGCGCGGTCCCGCGCCCGGATTTATTGATCGTGGCGCGCGGCGGCGGCTCGCTGGAAGATCTGATGGCGTTCAATGAGGAAAACGTGGTGCGCGCGGCGGCGGCTAGCGCCATACCGTTGATCTCGGCGATCGGTCACGAGACCGATACCACTTTGATCGATTTTGCCGCCGACCGGCGCGCCCCCACGCCGACGGCGGCGGCGGAACTGGCCGTGCCGGTGCGTACCGAGTTACTCGCCCTGTTGGTCGATGACGGGTCGCGGCTGTTCGGCGCCATGACCCGCCAGCTTGCCAGTATGGGCCAGCACGTGACCGGCCTGGCGCGGGGTTTGCCCGAACCCCGCCGGCTGCTCGAGGCCGCCATGCAGCGCAGCGACGATTGGTCCGAGCGTCTCGCCCCGGCGATGGTGCGGATGGTCGATGATCGTCAGAAACGGATCGACGAGGCGGCGCGTCATCTGATCCGGCCGGCCGATTACATCGCCCGTAAACGCCAGGACTTGGCGGTGGTCATCCAGAGCGATGAGCGCCTCAAACGCCTGGGGCAGGCTATTTTCCAGACGCGGGCGCAGTATTTGGCAAATGCTGGAAAACTGCTCGAAAGCTATTCCTACAAGGGCGTGCTTGAACGCGGCTTCGTTGTCGTTCGCGATAGCGCCGGCGCGCCGGTCACCGCCGCAAATATGCTGTCGCCGGGCGACGGCGTCTCGCTTTCGTTTAAAGACGAAGGCCGCGCCGAGGCGGTGGTGTCGTCGGTCGGTACGGGAGGCGGTGCGCCGCCCGCTCCTGCGAAACCGAAAGCCAAAAAGAAACAAGCGGCCAAGCGCGGATCGCCGCCGGACGATTCCCAGGGCAGTCTGCTGTGAGGGCAGCCGTGGCCGCGCTTGCGTGGGGTCTATTCATCGCCACGCCGGCGGCGGCGGTCGAGCTCAACGGACCGCTAACCCAGGGCGCGTTGATCACCGGCACGACCGCGCCGGGAACAGCGGTCACCTTCGAAGACCGCGAACTGCGCGTCGATCCCCAATCCGGCACCTTCGTGTTCGGCATCGGCCGCGATCATGGCGCCGAGGCGGTTTTGACCCTCACCCACCCGGACGGGCAGGTGGAGACGAAGGTTTTGGCGGTCGCGCCACGGCAATGGCGGATCGAGCGGATCGAGGGCCTGCCGCCGAGCAAAGTGACCCCGCCGCCCGAGGTCTT
>JBLHHE010000317.1:0-3747 GCA_047616465.1 Alphaproteobacteria bacterium | reverse complement strand
TTCAACCGCGTGGCGCACCCGGTCTATCTGGAGACCCTCGCCGCCGAGCCCGATATCGAGCTGCATAAGCTCGATAATGACAGCCCGGACGGCGATGTTGCGCCGGTGATGGCGGCGGCGCACGCCTACCAGATCGATTCCACCCGCGCCGCCATCCCAGAGAAATACTGGGCCCATGACGGCTTGTTGGCGAACAACCCGAACTTGCTGCTGGTCTCGACCAATGGCGCCGGCTTCGACACCGTCGATGTGGCGGCGTGCACCCGCGCCGGGGTCTTGGTGGTCAACCAGTCGGGCGCTAACCGCGAGGCCGTTGCCGAACACGCGTTGGGCCTGATCCTTACGGCGTCCAAGCGCATCACCGAGACCGACCGGATTATGCGCCGGGGCGTGCGTATCGACCGTGAAGGCTTTGTCGGCGATGAGGTCAAAGGCAAGACCCTGGGGGTTATCGGTATCGGCAATACCGGCTCGACCCTGACCAAGATGGCCGTCGCCGCGTTGGCCATGCCGGTTCTGGCCTACGATCCCTACGTGGATGCGGCCACTATCGAATCCTACGGCGCCACCAAGGTCGAGTTCGACGAGTTGCTGGCGCGCGCCGATTACGTCTCGGTGCATTGCCCGCGCACCCCTGAGACGGCCAACCTGTTCGACGCCGCCGCGTTCGGCAAAATGAAGCCAAGCGCCTATTTCATCTCGACGGCGCGGGGCGGCATTCACGACGAGGCGGCGCTCTACGACGCGCTGGTCGGCGGAGAGATAAAGGCAGCGGGCCTGGACGTTTGGGACCCGGAGCCGCCCGAGCCCGACCATCCGCTGCTCACCCTGGAAAACGTCATCGCCAGCCCGCACACCGCCGGTCTGACCTTCACCGCGCGCGAAAGCCTCGGCCAGTGGGCGGCCGAGCAACTGATCGACGTGCTCAACGGCAAGCGCCCGCCGCGGCTGATAAACCCCGACGCCTGGGCGTTGTTCGAGCAGCGCTATGAGAAACTGCTGGGGCATCCTGGCAAATAAGGAGCATCGGTGGTGGTCGATCTGGTCAATGAACTTGCCGGCAAGGTGGCGATCGTCACTGGCAGTGCGCGCAATATCGGCCGCGCGACGGCGCTTGAATTGGCGCATGCCGGGGCGGCGGTGGTTATCAATGCGCGCACCGCCGGCGATCTCTGCGAGGAAGTTGCGCATGAAATCACCACCGCCGGCGGCCGTGCCCTGCCGTTTGTCGCCGATATCACCGACGCGGACGCGGTCGCGCGCATGGTCGATGCGGCGCGGGCCGAGTTCGGCGGCATCGACATTCTTGTCAACAATGCGGCGTTCCGCTCGCGGGTGCCGTTTGTCGAGCTCGACGACGAGACTTGGAATTTCACCCTTGGCGCTTCGTTTCAGGGCGCTTACCGCATGTGTAAGGCGTGCGTGCCGGACATGATCGAACGCGGCGGCGGCGCCATTATCGGCGTTGGCGGTGTGGGGTCGTATGCCGGCCAGACCATGCGCACCCATGCGATGGCGGCGAAAGCCGGGCTCGGGGCGCTGATGCGCGGCCTTGCCATCGATCTCGGCGAGCACAATATCCGCGCCAACTACGTCATTGTCGGTCATTACGATACCGAGATCGCAGGCAGCGGCTCAGCCAAGGCGGCGAACGTCAAGGACGTATCGTCTATCCCGCTCGGCCGTCTTGGTACCCCGCAGGACATGGCCGATTTGATCCGTTTCCTCGTCGGTCCTGGGGCCAGCTATATCAGCGCCCAGACGATCCATAGCAACGGCGCCTCGTTCAGCCCGATGTGACGCCCGCGCTTTGCGGGATGCGTGGGTGTTGTTCGAGCAGTGGTATGAGAAGCTGTGGGGGCCGGCGGCTTAAGTCCCTCTCCTTTGGCGGGCGGGAAGTTCTTTGGTAACCGTTGTGCGGGCAACCCCGGCGCGATAACGTGACCAACAAATAACAAGATAAAAAAATAAGGGGAGAAACCGTTATGACCAAGATGACAGGCGCCCGTTTTCTGGCCGAGACCCTGAAGGGTTATGGCACCACCCACGTTTTTTTCATGCCGGTATTCGGCATTCGCGCATTGCGGGAAATTGAAGCGCTGGGTATGCGCCGGATCATGGTCCATGGCGAAAAGCCCGCCGCCTACATGGCCGATGGGTATGCGCGGATCGCCGGGCGCGCCGGTATTTGCATGGCCCAAGCGGTCGGGGCGGCTAATCTGGCGGCCGGGCTGCAGGACCCGTTTCTGGCCGGTTCGCCGGTGATCGCCATGACCGGCCGGCGCTCGCAAGCCCATCAGCAGCGCCATTCCTATCAAGAGGTCGACCATCGCGGCCCGTTCGAGGCGGTGACCAAATACAGCAATGCAATCACCAGCGTCGAGCAGCTGCCCCACGCGCTGCGCCAGGCGTTTCGCGAGAGCGTCAGCGGACAGCCCGGGCCGGTGCATCTCGATTTCGATGGCATCATCGGCCAAGACGTCATCGACGCCGAGGCCGATCTGGAAGTCCTCATTGAGGAACAATTCATCAATATTCCGCCGTTCCGGCCGGAACCCGATGCGGCCAGTGTCGCTGCCGTCGCGCGCGTGATCGCCGAGGCGCAGAATCCGATTATCGTCGCCGGCGGCGGCGTGGCCCATAGCGGAGCCGGGGCCGAACTGGTGGCGCTCGCCGAGAAACTTTCCATCCCGGTGGCGACGTCGCTGAACGGCAAAGGCACCATCCCCGACGATCATCCGCTGTGCGTCGGGGTTGTCGGCGGCTACTCGCGCTGGTGCGCCAACCGGGCCGTTTCGGAAGCCGATTTGGTGATCTATGTCGGCAGCAGCGCAGGCGGCATGGTGACCAATGAATGGTCGGTGCCGGCGCCCGGCGCGCGCACCGTGCAGATCGATATCGATCCGCGCGAATTGGGCCGCAGCTATCCCGTGCTCGCCGCCATGCAGGGCGATGCCAAGGCGTCGCTGGTGCGGCTGCTCGCGGCCAGCGAAGCACATAATGGTCGCGGCGTCTGGGTCGGCCATGTGCAAGAGATGGTGGCGGGCTGGCGCGCAGAGGTCACGCCGCTGATGGAATCGGACAGCGTGCCGGTGCGCACCGAGCGGCTGTGTGCGGAGCTCACTCAGCATCTGCCGAGTGATGCGATTCTGGTCTCCGATACCGGCCATTCCGGCATCTGGACCGGCACCATGATCGACCTCAAACATCCGGGTCAAAGCTATATCCGCTGCGCTGGATCTCTGGGCTGGGCCTTTCCGGCGGCGATGGGGGCCAAGTGTGCCGCGCCCGACCGGCCGGTCATCTGCTTCGCCGGCGATGGCGCCATGTGGTACCATTTGACCGAGATGGAAACGGCGGTGCGGTGCGGCATCAACACCGTCACCGTGGTCAACAACAACCACTCGCTGAACCAGGAACAGGGTATCAACGAGCGAATCTATGGGGGGCGTTCGAAGAGCTCCGACGATCTTTGGATTTTCCCCGAAGCCGACTTCGCCGCGATGGCGCAATCGATGGGGGGGCTCGGCTTAACGGTGACGCGGCCGGGCGATTTCGCCGGGGCGCTGGAACAGGCGCTCGAGAGCGGACGGCCAGCGATCATCGATGTTAAGGCCGACATTGAAAGCATCACGCCGGACGCGTGGAAGCCGTAGGCAGGGCTGAACGGAGCGCGCAGCCTCCGATGACAGTTCTACGACGCCATAGTTTCGAGTTTTCGGTGGGCGATAACGCGTGAGGCAACTT
>JBLHHE010000316.1:0-3756 GCA_047616465.1 Alphaproteobacteria bacterium | reverse complement strand
TGAGGGGGGAGGGTCGGGGTGGGGGTGACGATAAGAAACCCTCATCCTTCGACAAGCTCAGGATGAGGGTTTTTGTTTACTGCGGTTCGAAATCGAGGCCGACGTCCCAGTTGGTGACGCTGTGGGTCAGCCAGCCGAGTGAAATCAGATCGACGCCGGCGGCCGCAACCTCGGCGATCGTCTGGGGCGTGATGCCGCCCGAGGCCTCGGTGACCACCCGCCCGCCAACCAGCGCAACGGCTTCGGCCAGCGTGTCCGGCGCCATATTGTCGAGCAGCACCGCGTCGAAATTGAGGCGTAACGCCTCTTCGAGTTCGGCCAATGTATCGACTTCGACCTCGACCTTGACCATGTGACCGAGGCGCTGGCGCACCCGCTCAATCGCCGGCGCGACACCGCCCGCCATAACTCGGTGATTATCCTTGATCAGCACCCCGTCACCGAGACCGAAGCGGTGATTGACGCCACCACCCGCGCGTACCGAATACTTATCGAGCAGGCGCAGTCCCGGCGCCGTTTTACGGGTACACACGATGCGCGCCTTATGGTCGCCGACAGCCACCGTTAGATCGCGGGTGGTAGTGGCGATGCCCGACATACGGCCCAAAATATTGAGTGCCGTGCGCTCGCCACTGAGCAGCACCCGCGCCGGACCAGAGATCACCGCCAGGGTCGCCCCTGCCGCGACATCCTCGCCATCATGGTGGCCGAACTCCGCGGTGATCGTGGGATCGAGGGTGGTAAACGCGGCCAGCGCCACGTCGATACCGGCCAGACGGCCTTCGCGCCGGGCGGCAATTCGGGCGCGCGCCATGGCGCGGGGGTCGACAATGGCGTCGGTGGTTATATCGCCGGCTTCGCCGAAATCCTCATCCAGCGCGCGCTCGATGATCGGCGCGTAACTAAGCGGATAAAGCGGTGGCAGCATGGTTGCTTGTGTCATCGCGGTGACCCTCCTGAGCGCCGGCGGGCTCTCCCAAATCTTCCAGTGTCAGATAGTGCCGCACACCCGAGGCAGACGCCGGTTGCGGAAAATCGGTCCGGTAGTGGGCCCCACGGCTTTCGCTGCGCCGCGCAGCCGCCAGTGTTACGAGGTGGCCGGCAAGCGCCAGATTACGCAACTCGCCCCAGCGCCGAACTTCGTCCAAGCCCGGCGTTGACGAACCTGCCTGGCGTTCGAGTTCAGTTATCCGGCCGGCCAAATCGCCATGGTCGAAAAGCGCTGCCTGCAAGCTATCGCCGTCGCGGCGCAACCCGACTTTTTCGTACATGAGCGCGCGCAGTTGCCCGGTCATGGCGGTGATTTCGGCTTCTGCCTCTGCGCCCGGAACCCCTGGTACGGCAATCTCTGGCGCACCATGCAACGGGATAGAGTGACCGGCGATGTCGTCGGCGACCCGGTGGCCGAACACCAAACCCTCGAGCAGCGAATTACTGGCCAGCCGGTTTGCGCCATGCACCCCGGTCGCCGCCACCTCGCCGCACGCCCACAGCCCTTCCAGCGAGGTTCGCCCGCAATCGTCCGCCGCGATGCCGCCCATATGGTAATGCGCGGCAGGCGCCACCGGGATCATCTCGCGCGCCGGATCGAAACCGGCGCTGGCGCACAGCGCGCCGACCGTGGGAAAGCGGGCTGCCGACGCGCCAGCCATAAGAGCGCGCATATCCAGATAGGCCCCGTCGCCCTCCGCCAGGCGCTGCCAAATGGCGCGCGCCACCACATCGCGCGGCGCCAGTTCGCCATCGAGATGTTCATCGCTCATGAATCGCCGGCCGGTCCCATCGACCAGGGTAGCGCCCTCGCCGCGCAAGGCTTCGGTGAGCAGCGGCATCGGCGCCCCATCGGTCGCATAGGGATCGGCCAACGCCGTCGGGTGAAACTGCACAAACTCCATGTCGGCGAGTTTCACACCTGCGCGGGCGGCCATCGCGATACCGTCGGCAGTGGCCTCTGGGGGATTGGTCGTGCACTGGTAAAGCTGCCCCGACCCGCCGGTTGCCAGAACCACGAATGGCGCGCGGTGTAGGGTCCAGCCGCCGTGCTCGTGATAGGCGACAACGCCGCAAACGCGGTTGTCTTGAACGACCAATTCCCAAGCAAAAGCCGATGTTTGAACATCGATCGAGGGCGTCTCGGCAACGGCATCGGCAAGCCAACGGTGGACATGGCGGCCGGTGGCGTCGCCGCCGGCATGGACGATACGCCGCTGCCCATGCGCCGCCTCGCGTCCCAAGACAATCTCACCCGCCGCATCACGATCGAACGGCGCGCCCGAAGCGATCAGCTCGCGCAATCGCGTCGCGCCGTCGCGCGTTAGCAAGTTGACAGTCGATGCTTCATTCAGGCCAGCACCCGCCACCATCGTGTCGGCGGCATGGGCTTGCGGTGAATCCTCGGTCCCCACCGCGGCGGCAATTCCGCCTTGCGCCCAGGCGGTCGAGCCGCCCGTGAGGCTTGGTGTTTTGGTCAACAGGGTGACGTTACGGGGCGCCAGCCGCAGCGCGGTGACCATCCCGGCCATGCCCGAACCGACAACGATAATTTCGGCGTTTTCTGCGACGCGCATCGCAGGCCTGAAGGGCCGGATAAGAGTCATGGCAAAATCGAACTCCCTAACCGATAGCGAGCATGCGCTCCACGGTGACACGGGCCCGCGCGGCAATTTCGGGATCGACCTCGACACGCGGCGACATAGTGGTCAACGCATCGAAGATTTTCGGCAGGGTAATTAATTTCATATGGGGGCACAGATTGCACGGCCGGATGAACTCGACGTTAGGATGCTCGACCGCGACGTTGTCGCTCATGGAACATTCGGTAACGAGTAACACCCGCTCCGGCTGGGCCTCACCGACATAGTCGATCATCTTGGCGGTCGAGCCGACAAAATCGGCTTCCTTCAACACGTCTTCGGGGCATTCCGGGTGGGCGACGATGACAATGTTGGTGAACTGCTTACGGTAGTCACGAAGTTCGGCGCCGGTGAAGCGTTCATGGACCTCGCAACTGCCCTCCCAGTAGATCACTTCAACGTCGGTCTGGCTGGCGATATAGCGGGCGAGAAATTGGTCGGGCAGGCATATGACCCGGTTGACGCCCAGGGATTCGACGATTTTCACCGCGTTGCCCGAGGTGCAGCAAATGTCGGATTCGGCCTTCACCTCGGCCGATGTGTTGACATAGGTGACCACCGGCACACCGGGGTACTTCTCGCGCAACAGGCGTACATCGGCGCCGGTAATCGACGCCGCCAGCGAGCAGCCCGCGGCCATGTCGGGCATTAGGACCGTCTTCTCCGGGCTCAACAGTTTCGCCGTCTCGGCCATGAAATGGACGCCGGCCAACACGATGACATCGGCATCGGTCTCGGCCGCCTTACGGGCCAACAACAGGGAATCTCCGACGATATCGGCGACGCCGTGGAAAATTTCCGGCGTCATATAATTGTGCGCCAGGATGACCGCGTTGCGCTCGCGCTTGAGGCGGTTGATCGCATCGACATAGGGCGCGTGGACCGGCCACTCGAATTCGGGAATGACCGATTTTACGCGCTCGTAAATCGGTTGGGTCGCGGCGGCGACGGCCGGCGTGTATTCCAATTCCGTTGTGTGGCTCATCTGTGGGCCCTCATGCCAGTCCAGGTATAAATATACTCATATTGAGCATATACATGTAATGCTCTCATGGAGCATATCAAGGAGTCAAGGCGTATTCCTTAAGAAGAAACGGGCCGGGCTTTTGTACCGAAGCGCCGC
>JBLHHE010000315.1:0-3767 GCA_047616465.1 Alphaproteobacteria bacterium | reverse complement strand
GCTGACCACCAGCGCTCCGACACGCAGTTCGGCTAGTTTTTGCACGGCTTGTAATACGGTCCAGTCGGGCCGCGCGGTTTCGACGCCCGCGCCTTTTGCGCGGAGTATGGCATCAACATTCATCGGCACGTCCTCCATTTGTAGGCGCGCCGAGAGTCCCAATACTGGTAACGCAACCAGCTTGGGACGCCGGCGCGTATTCACGATAATTCCATTATCGCATAAATTGTGCGATTTGCCCATGCGGTCAACCGTATATCGACTTTATGGTTAATCGGCTGGTGTGGCGGGCGTCAGCCGTTCGATGGCTTCGTTGACGGTGCGATAGGCGTCGCTCTCTTCGGGTATGAGGGCGCGCAAGCGCTGGAAGTAGTCGAGCGCGGCCGGTTTATCCGCCGCCATGCTGGCGGCTAACCCGGCCCGGAGTAGCGTTTCCGCATGATCGGGTTCGAGCGCCAGGGCTTGGGCATAGGCTTCGCTCGCGCGGGCCGGATCGCCGAGAACGTCGTAGGATCGACCGAGCCGGCGCCAGCCCTCGATGTCCTCGGGCTCGTTTTCGAGCCGGCTTGCCAGGCGTGCGACCATGGTGCGGATCATTTCCTGGCGTTCATCGGGCGACAGTTCCTGGGCCGCATCGATATCTTCGCTTGTCGGTCCCGGTTGGGCGGGCAGGTAGTTGGCGACATCGGCGCCCACCTCGTCGGCGGTCCGGCGTATCCGGTCGTTAACCGCCGGCAGCCAGGGCGCACCGGGCGGCGCATCTTTGGCCAGCGCCGCCCATTGTTCCAGCGCCTCTTGGCGAAAGCCCGCCTGGTAACTGGCCATGGCCACGAAAAACCGCGCGCGGGGTTCGCCGGCATTATCGCGCAATACTTTTTCGAAGAGCTGCTGCGCTTGCGGGGTGACCAGCCCGTCGGCGGCATAGGTCAGCGCCTCGGCGTAGACCGAAGCGATATCGGTCCGCCCCCCGGACAGCTCCAGGGCCCGGGCGAAGGCTTCGACCGCACCGGCATGGTCACTGATGGCCAGGCGCAGGATGCCGAGATCGCGCCAGACATCGGGATTTTCGGGCTCAGCGGATAGCCGTTCTTCGACAGCCGTTAGGCGCGAGCGCGCTTCGGCAACTTGCGGGTTTTCCACCGGCTCCGGCGCGCGTTGCGCGAAGGGCTGGTTCGGCAGGCCGGGAGAGCCGAACTCTACATAAAGCGCGGCCGTGCCCCCCGTTATAGCCACGGCAATGAGAGCCGCCAGTATGCCGCGCTGCGCAGTGCTGGTTACAGGCGGTGTGTCCTCGGCGGCCCGCGACGCGGCCAATAAGCGGCGCTCTATCTCAAGCTTGGCCGCGGCCGCCTGGACCTCGTCGATGAGCTCGCGCTGTTCATCGCGATCGAGTTCGCGCAGCTGATCGAGATAAACCTCGATGTCGTAATCGGCGCGGCTCGCGGTTGCTGCGCGGGGCCGCAACAGGGGCCACAGCACGGTGACAAGCACTGCGGCGAGCAGACCTGAGAAGATGATCCACAGAATCATGTAGTAGGATTGTCGATGCCGTTGCTACCGCGCTCACCGAAGGGCCGTTCGAGTTCCACCCGCAGCGCACTTTTTCGCCGTGGTCGCCTGGGTTCGGCGGCCAGCTTCTCAACCAACGCGTCGAGCTGGGCGCGGTCGGTCGGCGTTAGGGGTTCGGGCTCGGTGCGGGCGTGCCGTTCGCGTTGATACATCCGCAAAAACAGCACGGCGAGCGTGGCGACGATGAAGGCCATCAGAGGCGGGCCAATCCACAACGCCAGGGTGTTGGCCTGAAAGGGCGGGCGCAGCAGCACATAATCGCCATAGCGGGCCACCATGTGGGCGATGGTTTGGGGGTCGGTGTCGCCGGCGACCAGCCGCTCGCGCACCAACAAGCGCATATCGCGGGCGATATCGGCGTTGGAATCGTCGATTGATTGGTTTTGGCACACCACGCAGCGCAGTACCTTGGAGATTTCGCGCGCGCGGGCCTCCAGCGCCGGATCGTTCAGCACCTCATCGGGCTCGACCGCCAGCGCCGGCGTGCCGATGACCAGCCCCGCCGTGGAGAACGCGGCGAGAATTGTGAAGATCGCCAGATATCGCTTCATTCGCCCGCCTCCCGCAGTTTGGGCAGGATCGTATCTTCCAGCACTTTCGCCGTTATTGGGCCGGCATGCTTGAAGGTCACGATCCCCTCGGCGTTTATGATGTAGGTTTCTGGCACGCCCGTCACGCCCCATTCGACACTCGCCCGGCCTTCCGGGTCGAATCCCACGGCGGTAAATGGATTACCGTGCCGTTTCAACCACTTAGAGGCCTCCAGTACGGTGTCGCGGTGGTTGATCGCGTACACGGGGATCCCGTCTGCGGCGAGCCGGCTGATCAGCGGATGCTCGGCCAGGCAGGGAACGCACCATGACGCAAAAACGTTGACCATGGTGACCCGGCCCCGCAGATCGGCGCCGGCAAAGCCGCCGGGGATAGCCTCGGCGACGGCCGGCAGGCTGACCTCCGGCGCCGGCTTGCCAATTAGCGCGGAGGGAATCAGCGACGGGTCGCGGCCGTCCTTGGTCTGCAGCGTCAACACCGCGAGGACGCCAATAAGGACCACAAATAGAGCGACCGGAAGGATCAGTAATAAACGCCGCATGGTTTACTCCGCCGGAGCCGGCGCTCCGCTGGCGCCCGGCGCAACTTGTTGTTTGCGGCGGGGCGCGCCAACTCGGTGGCGGCGGTCGGATAGCGACAGAAGCCCGCCACCGACCATGACCAGCGCGCCGAGCCAAATCCACGGCACCATGGGATTAATGAAAAAGCGCACGGTCCATTTGTTGGCAGTTGCCGGTGTGCGTCCCGCACTGCCCAATACCGCGTAGAGATCGCCCAGCAGGGTCGTCTTTATAGCGGCTTCGGTTGTGGTTTGGCCGGCGACCGGGAAAAACCGCCGCTCGGGATAAAAAAGAGTGACCGCACCTTGGGCGTCGGTCAGCACATAGGTGGCGCGTTCGAACGTGTAGTTCGGTCCTTTGCCATTTTCGACCGCCTGCAGCGCCAGCGTGTAATTTTTGATCTGGGCGGTCTCGCCGATTGCCAGAGTGGTTATTAGCTCGGTGCGCCAGGCCGACGTGCCGGTGATGCCGGCGATCATAATCGCCAGGCCCAGATGGGCCACGGTCATGCCGCTGGCGGCGCGTGGCAGCCCGGTCAAGCGGCGCCAGCTTTCGGTTGCGGGTGCGCTGAATAATTTGAGGCGTGCCGCCCATTCGACCAAGGCGCCGGCGGCAAGCCAGGCTGCAAGCCCCATGGCAAACGGGGCCAGTGCCGGGCCGTCGGGTACGGCGATAAAAATGGCGGCTATAGTAACGGCAGCGGCAGCGGCTGCGATGATGAGTTTGCGCAAAACGGTGCCTATGTTGCCGCGCTTCCAGGCCATCAGGGGGCCAAAGGCCAGGGCCACGACCAGCACGGCCATGATCGGCGCGAAGGTCAAATTGAAATAGGGCGGGCCGACGGAGACCCGGCTGGCGCCGCCCGACGCGGCCTCGAGGATCAGCGGATAGAGGGTGCCGAGCAAAACGGTGAAGCAGGCCAGTGCCAGCAGGATGTTGTTGAGCACCAATGCGCCTTCCCGGCTGACCGGTGAGAATAACCCGCCGCCGCGTATGGTCGGCGCCCGCCAGGCGAATAGACCGAGCGCGCCGCCGATGGCAATGAGTAGGATCATCAAAATGAAAATACCGCGCGCCGGATCGGAA
>JBLHHE010000314.1:0-3770 GCA_047616465.1 Alphaproteobacteria bacterium | reverse complement strand
ATTGTAGCGCTCGACAAAGCCCCGGTCGGACACCTCGAAGCCCAGCATGCGTGTGTAAAAACTCTCCATCTTCTCCATATCCCAGACCCATATCCCGGCATGGGTCAGGATCGGGCGGATTTTCTTAGCTGGTTTTGTCATCGTCATACGCCGTTGGTTGTCGTCGGGTTGATCGAGAGTAAGGGTACGCGCCGCTCCAGCGGGGGGCAATCGGTCTCTAGCGTTCGATCAGGATGGTGCGAAAATCGTTGACGTTGGTGTGGGTCGGCCCGGTGACCACCAAATCGCCGAGGGCGGCGAAGACGCCGTAAGAATCGTTGGCGGCCAGGGCTGCGTTGGGGTCTACGCTTGCGGCGGCGGCGCGCTCCAACGTATCCGGCCCGAGATGGGCGCCGGCATTGTCTTCGCTGCCGTCGATCCCGTCGGTGTCGCACGCCATGGCGTGAATACCGGCCGCGCCGTCGAGGGCGAGAGACAGGGCCAGCGCGTATTCCGTGTTCGGCCCGCCGCGCCCGTTTCCGGTCAGGGTGACGGTCAGCTCGCCACCGGACAGGATGATGGTACCCGGTGCGGCGTTGCGGGCACGGCGCGCATGTTCGGCGGCAACGGCGCGCGCTTCGCCCTCGATAGCGTCGCCCAACAGATCGACCGCGTAGCCCGCGTCCTGGGCGATGTCGGCGGCGGCGGCGAGGGCCATCGACGGTGTGGCGATGAGGTGTAACCCCACATTGGCGAAACACGGATCGCCCGGTTTCGGGCTTTCGTCGGCGCCGGTGGCGAGGTGGGCCTGGACTGCTGCCGGCAAGGTGATGGCGTAGCTTTCAATAACGGCGCGGGCGTCGGCGAAAGTCGTTGGATCGGGCACGGTGGGGCCCGATGCGATGATCGCCGGATCGTCGCCGGGCACGTCGGAGATGATCAGCGCCTCAAGGCGCGCCGGGGCGGCGGCGCGGGCCAGCCGTCCTCCTTTGATTGCCGAGAGATGCTTGCGCACGCAATTCATAGCGTCGATCGGTGCGCCCGATTGCAGCAACGCGGCGTTGACCGCCTGCTTGTCGGCCAGGGTCAGGCCCGGCGCCGGCAGGGTCAGCAACGACGAGCCGCCGCCCGAGATCAGGGCGATGACCAGATCGTCTTCGGTGAGATCCGATACCAGATCGAGAATACGCTGGGCGGCGTTGCGGCCAGGGGCATCGGGCACCGGATGGCCGGCCTCGACAATTTCGATCTGCTCGCAAGGCATAGCGTGGCCGTAGCGGGTGATCACCAGCCCTTCGAGCGGCCCTTGCCAATGACGCTCCAGCGCCCGGGCCATGGCGGCCGCCGCCTTGCCGGCGCCGACCACGATGGTGCGCCCTTTTGGCGGTGAGGGCAGGTGCGCCGGTACGCACAGCTCGGGCTGCGCCGCGGCCACGGCGGCGTCGAACATGCGGCGTAGCAAGTCGTTGGGGACCATGAGCGCTGGGTAGTACATCGCGGGAGCGATGTCACGCACCCAAGCCCCTCTCCCTGCGGGAGAGGAAGCCTAAACGTCGAGTATCACGTTCAGAATAGCCGTACGCCCGCCTGAAACTGCCTCAAGCGCCTCGTCGATGGCGGTGGGTAGCTCGGCCATAGTCTCGACCCGGCGGCCGAAACCGCCGAACGGCTTCACCAGCTCGGCATAGTCGAATTCCGTGACCGGGTGACCGGGCCAAATATCGTTGGCGGCCCCCACACCGTCGGGATAATAGTCGCGTTGGTTCGCCCGCATCGCCGCGTAGCCACTATTGTTGAAGATGACGATGAGGATAGGCAGGTTTTCGTGCTGGGACAGCGCCAAGCTTTGCACCACCGGATTATACATGAACGTGCCATCGCCCATGACCGAGATGACGGTTCGTTCCGGTGCGGCCAGTTTGATACCCAGAGCCATTCCCAGACCCTGGCCGAGACCGCCATGGGCACGCAGATAGCTCAGCGGGCCGCCATAGCGCAAATGGGAAAGAACAGCGCTGCGCGCGGTAATCGTCTCGTCCATATAGATGGTGTCATCGGGCGCCGCGGCGCTTAACGCCGCGCACAGCGCGATCGGCGAAATAGTGTCCTTCAACGCGGCCTGCGCCTCGATGGCGCGTTCTGCGGCGATCCGTTCATCGTGGGCTGCCGACCAGTGAGCGTGACGGTCGGCGACCGCCGCCTCGTCGACCCCAGCCGCGCGCACCGCCTCGACGAGCAGCTGCAATGTCGCGGCGGTATCGCCTTCGAGAAATAATTCGGCCAAGTTCGGCTGATAGACCATGGCGGGGCGGAACGGGGTTTCATCGATCGCGACGACCCGCGCTTTTTTCGGGCCGGCGCTGGGCGGATACCAGGGGGCGGCGCAACACAATGTCAGTACCAGATCGGCATCGTCGATCAATGCCGGGCGGTGGAATCCCTGGTGCAGCGGATGGTCTTTCGGAAAATTCGCGAACATCGACCATCTGCCCTCGACCACCGGAATTGCCAGCAGTTCGGCCAGCTCGACCAAAGCCGCGTGTGCCGCCGGATCGCGTCCCGACATTTCGGCGATAATCGCCGGCTGCTTGCTGGCTACCAGCATTTTGGCGACGGTCTCGATATCGGCTTGCGCCGCGGTGGTCTTTGGCGCGGGCGGAGCATCACGGAACTCGGAGGGCGGTTCCCAGGGCTGGCCCATCGCCTCGATGGGGACGCTCATATAGACCGGGCCGGCGGGGGTGCGTTGCGCCATCTCGCCGGCGCTGACCATTTGTCGGAACATGGTGGATACGCTGCCGGCCTGTTGGGACCATTTGACGATGGGCTCGACCAGCCGGTGCGGGCCGCCGACAACGCTCAACAGCGCTTGCCACTGGGCGCCTGGATCGAAGTCGGGGTCATCGCCGAAGCTAACGGATTCACCGGACAGGACAAGCATCGGAACGCCTTGGCGCATCGCCCCGTCGATCCCCATCGTTCCCTGCAGCAGCCCGACGCCCGTGTGCAGCATCACCGCCTGCATGCGCCCGGTGATCGCGGTATACCCCGTGGCGAGATTGACGGCGAGAGTCTCGTGGGCGCAACTGAGATAGGTCGGCCCCGGTGCGTTGGTGATCTGCTGGTTGGCCAGCGCTTCCCAGACCGCGCCCCACTCCGAGCCCGGTGACGACATGACATAATCGACGCCCAGGCTGCGAAACGCCTGCAGAATGGCCTCGCCACCGTGTGACTGGTTTTTCATCGGTCTGCTTCCTTCTTATTCTCGAATTCTCGCACCCTTCGGCTTACAGATCGAATAAGCCCTACGTTCATCCTAACTCTTACTTTCGCAAATCCATACCGCAGGTCTTGCATTAGGGCTCCTATCCGTGAAACTTTCCAACCCGGAACAATTCTCCGGCGACCCGCCGCCGCGCGAAATCCCCTGGTATAGAGCAACGCATGTCGACACCCGAACAAGACATTCCGCAGACCCCGGCCCAAGCCCTGCAAGGGCTCAAGGTCGTCGAGTGCGCCACCGTCATCGCCGCGCCCCTGTGCGGCCGGCTGCTGGCCGACTTCGGGGCCGAAGTCATCCATGTGGAGCACCCGGAAAAAGGCGATGATTTGCGCCATTTCGGGTTCACCACCGACGGCGTTAATCCGTGGTGGAAATATTACGCCCGCAACAAGAAGATGGTGACCTTGAACATCTCGAAGCCGCAAGGCCGCGAGATATTGTTTCGCCTGCTCGAAGACGCCGATATCTTCGTCGAAAATTTCCGGCCCGGGCGTCTCGAAGACTGGGG
>JBLHHE010000313.1:0-3779 GCA_047616465.1 Alphaproteobacteria bacterium | reverse complement strand
CAACGATCAGCAGGGAATAGATCCACGCCTGCCACCAACCGAAATCTCCTCCGCACGCCAATAAAGCCAGTGGGATAGAGAGATACACCACAACTATACCGAACCATTGGCGCGGGGACTCTGTTTGAACTGCCTTATGCCTAGCCATCTTCGATGACATACCTTTCCCCAAAATCACGCGACTTCTATTAAGCGCCCAATGAATGAATTTACCGGCCTGCGCGGCTTTTGGCGCAGGTCCAGCGGGATAATCGGTTAGCCCAACCTGGCTGTGGGCGTCGGAGGAACAAGCCCAACAAACTGAAGGTCGGCTATCGAGCGCGGCGTTTTAGCTTTCAAACGCTGTGCGCACCTCGGCAGCGATTTCGGGTTCGTTAAATTCCTCAATCATTGGCCATTCTCTGTGCAGGCAGTCGCACTGATTTTTGCGTGCCTTGCCATCAAAGTGGCGGCACGGTCGAGGGTGGATGGCGATGCTGCGTTGTCTGTTCGAATGCGTAGGCGATCTCTATCAGTGTCGGTTCGCTCCACGGTCGCCCGACAATCTGCAGGCCCGAGGGCAGGTCCTCGTAGGTATATCCCATCGGCACGACAGCGGCGGGCCAATGAAGACCAGAGGCAATCCAAGTCGTCGCGCCGGGTGGAGTGACGTTGCGATCGCCATTGAGCTTGGGCGGGTAGCTTGCCACCGGCAGCACAAACGCGTCGAGGTTTTCGCGTCGCATTGCCGCATCGAAGATCGTGCGCATGTGGATTTCCTCGGCTTCGAGCGCGCGAACAATCGGATCTTCGTGCGGTGGCGGGGCTACTGCTGTTGCGCGCAGACTGACTTCGTGCAGCGGGTGGAATTTTTCGGCCGCGACGATCTCGGCGATGGTCTTGGGGAATTCGGCACCGGTCGTAGCGAGATATGCTTCGAGGGCCGCGCGCACTTCGCTCAACGGATGGTGGCGCGGCTCAAAATCCGTGAACTCGGGAATGATAAAGGGATCGACGATCGTGGCACCGGCGGATTGCAGGTCCGTGACCGCGCGGTCGACCAACGCCGTTACGAAGGTGTCGGCGCCGTCCGGTGGAAAAGCGTGGCGAAGAACTCCGACGCGCTTGCCGCACGCACCTGCGGGATCGAGGAACTCGGCGTAGCTCTTCACGACATGGCCCTCGGCGTTGGCAGTTGCGGTGTCGTCCGGATCGACGCCGGCGATGACGTCGAGCAGCGCCACCATGTCGGTGACGGTACGCGCCATCGGCCCCGCTGTATCGCGGGCGTCATAGAGGCCGAGCATGCCGGTACGCGAGACCAGCGCCCAGCTTGGCCGCAGACCAGCCAGCGCATTGTTGCTCGACGGGTTGCGAATCGACCCGAACGTGTCCGATCCAAGACCGACAACGCCGAAACTCGCGGCTAGCCCGGCCGCGGTGCCGCCTGACGATCCGCCCGTCGCGTGCGCGGTGTTGTAAGGATTGCGCGCAAAACTCGGCAGCACCGAGTTGATATTGTCGAAGCCGCCTCGCGCCCATTCGGTCATCGAGGTCTTCGCAATAATTATCGCGCCGGCGTCTTTCAATTTATGGATCACCGTTGCGTCACGCTGCGGCATCCATCCGACCAGCGCCATCGATCCGCCGGTCGTCTGTAGCCCGGCGACGTCGTAATTGTCCTTCACCAGAACCGGGATGCCGTGCAGGGGCCCGGCGAACTCGCCGGTTTCGGCGAAATGCTGGTCGAGCGCCTCGGCATCAGCCAGTGCGTTGGGGTTGGTGGCGATAATCGCCCATAATTGTGGCCCGCGGCGATCATATGCATCAATGCGGTCAAGAAAGGCCGCTGTGACGGCTCGCGCGGTCGTCATGCCGATCTTGTAGGCGGCATGGATGTCGGCAATCGTCGCTTCCTCGACGCGGAATGAGGATCTGTCCGTCATCGTGCTTCGCTTGTTTTTCTAGTGTTTGCGCGATCTTGCCGCGACTCCTGACAGTCTAGTGCGAAGTGATCCCGAATGCACTCGGTCGTGAAATCATGCGATGGCGGCTTTGGGGTGTAAATCGGTCGTGATTGACAGCACCCGCTGGCGGAAATTTTCAACGGCAAATTGCAAGATCGGTTGTCATCGTGGTTGCTCATATAATCGAATAAGATGTGCCGGCTCTGGCACGGCAACCGTAGACATAAGGAATAATGATATGAGTGAGCATGATGAACCCCGCGTTGTAACCGAAAACCTCTACGCAGTGCTGACCACACCCGCTGTCGAGAGGGAAGAAATGATGAAGTCACTCCCTGATCATCTGGACTATCAGGTCTCGCTGGAAGAGCGCGGCATTATGTTCGCTGCTGGGCCGCTTTTCGATCAGGACGACACCCCGCCGCGCGCGGGCCTGATTATCATTCGCGCCAACAGCTTCGCCGAGGCGGAGGAGATCGCCAAGGCCGATCCCATGCACGCGCGCGGCCTGCGCACCTATACGCTCGACAAGTGGCAGATCAATGAGGGGAGCTTCACGCTCAGGGTGCAGTTCGCTAAGCGCACGACGACACTCGACTGAGCCCTTGCGAAGGCTAATGGCCATGAGCAGTATAAGCGAGTGATTATCGCACACAGTGTAGGTAGTCTATTAGCGACCGCGATGGCAGCTTTGGGTCAATTCCAGCCGTCATCACCTATGTCAGTTCACGGCTGCTTTGCCCCCAACACCGGACGTAAAACGCGGGAAAACAGACATCGGCAATTTGATGTCCGTTGTTGGGTGTATTCCGGTCGTGATTGGTGGGGGACGCTGACGGCGGCTTTTAGCCAATAACGGCCGTTCAGCAAAAGCTAATATTGTACTCGCTGATAGGTCATCGCTATCGCTAATCTGCACGATGCGATACCGTTTAGGCGCGGTTGGCATTAAAGGGAAAGGCCGGTTCGAATGGGCGAGGCACAGTTTCTCCATCCCGAAGCGCTGGTAACGGGCGATTGGCTAGAGGCGCATCTGGCAAATTCGAGTTTGAGAGTTTTCGACTGCACTTTTTATAACGTCTATGAAGAGGGTACCGGACGGCCTTACCGAGTGGTCAGCGGTCGGGCCGACTACGACGCGAGTCATATTCCGGGTTCTGGCTTTCTCGATCTGCAAGAGGACTTTTCTGTCGAAAAGAGCCCTTACAGCTTCACCCTGCCGCCATTGGAATATGTGGTGGATGCCTTCGCGCGGAGCGGCGTCGCCGACGGCACCCGTGTGGTGCTTTACAGTCGCAAGAGTATGCAACGTGCGACGCGGTTCTGGTGGATGCTCCGCTGGCTCGGTTTCGACAATGTCGCGGTGCTCGACGGCGGCTATGACAAATGGTCGGCGGAAGGGCGAACGATCTCGAGCGATCCATGCCGTTATGCTTCTGGCAAATTGTCTGTCAATCCGAGACCCGAACTATTCGTCGGCAAAGACACCGTGCTGACAGCGATAGGCGACACCAACACCCTGACCATTAATGCTCTGGAACCTGATCTGCACAGCGGTGAAAATCCGCGCTATGGCCGGCCCGGGCACATTCCAGGCAGCGTCAACGTACCGGCGGTGGCACTGTTGAATCCCGATACTCTGGAGATGGTATCCCCGGAGGCCGCCGCGCAAGCTTTCGCCGCCGTGGGTGCCGATCCGGAGAAGCGCATGATCACCTATTGCGGCGGCGGTATAGCCGCGACTATGGACGCCTTCCTTTTGTACCAACTCGGCTATCGTGACATCGCCGTCTACGACAATTCTATGAGCGAGTGGGCGACGGACACGTCGCT
>JBLHHE010000312.1:0-3783 GCA_047616465.1 Alphaproteobacteria bacterium | reverse complement strand
CGGCATGCCGGCAATCGCCATGTCACCGGCCGCCGGCGCCCATGGCGAGCTGTGCGGCATGATGACCATCCGCGCAGCGCTGGATGCGCGCCAGGGCGGCGCGACAACGCGGCGGCGGGTCCTGGTGCCGGAATCAGCCCATGGCACCAACCCGGCGACGGCGGCGGTGTGCGGTTTCACCGTCGATCCGATCCCGGCCAATGAAGCGGGCCGGGTCGATGTTGACGCGTTCAAGGCGAAGCTGGGCAATGACGTTGCCGCGGTGATGCTGACCAACCCCAACACTTGCGGGCTGTTCGAGCCGGACATGATTGAAATCGCCCGGCTGATCCACGAGGCCGGTGGCTATTTCTACTGCGATGGGGCCAATTTCAACGCCATTGTCGGGCGCGTCCGTCCGGGCGATTTGGGCATCGACTGTATGCATATCAACCTCCACAAGACGTTCTCGACGCCCCATGGCGGCGGTGGCCCCGGCGCCGGGCCGGTCGTCCTGTCGGAGGCCCTGGCGCCGTTCGCGCCGCGGCCCTGGATCGTGCATGACGGCGACGGCTTAGCGCTGGTCGAGAACGACGCGGATACTGGCGACGCCACGCCGATCGGCCGCCTAAAGGGTTTCCACGGCCAGATGGGCATGTTCGTGCGCACCTATGCCTACATGTTGAGCCACGGCAAGGATGGTCTCGCCCAGGTGTCCGGCGATGCGGTGCTCAACGCCAACTATGTGATGGCGCGCCTGCGCGATGTGATGACCCCTTCGTTTGAGGGGCCGTGCATGCATGAGTGCCTGTTCGACGATCGCTTCCTGAACGGAACCGGGGTGAGCACGCTGGATTTTGCCAAGGCGATGATCGACCAGGGCTACCACCCGATGACCATGTATTTCCCGCTGGTGGTTCACGGGGCGATGTTGATCGAACCCACCGAGACCGAATCGAAACGCGGCCTCGACGACTTTATCGCGGTCATGCGCCACCTGGCCGAAAGCGCCAAAGCGGGCGACCCGAAGCGGTTTACCGGCGCGCCCGAGCTCACGCCGCGCCGCCGTTTGGACGAAACCAGAGCCGCCCGTAACCCGGTCTTGCGCTGGACTCCCGACGTGCCGACCGCCGAGGCAGCCGAGTAATCGCATAGGACCGAGGGGAGATTTCCTCGTCCTTCGAGACACTCGCTTCGCTCGTCCCAGGATGAGGAAATCTACTAATCTCCCAGGTGCCTCACCCTGAGGAGCCGTCCAAAGGGCGGCGTCTCGAAGGGCGAGGCCGGCGTATGCGAACGCTTTCCCCCAAATAAAAAGCCCCGCCGGAGCGGGGCTCTAAATAGCTGCAGGAACGCCGCTTAATTCAGCTTCGACGGTAGGTCCTGGATGGCCTGGTCGATCAGGGTGTCGCCACCGTCGCCCGCTGTCGCATTGATCAGCAGTTGGCGGGTTGCTTGTACCGCCACGTCGGCGGCCAAGCCGCGGACATCGGCGAGCGCCTGGGCTTCTGCGGCGGCGATCATGTCGAGCGCCTGCTGCTCGCGCCGGCGCAAGAGCTCTTGCGAGCGTACAGCCGTGGCCTTTTCGATGCGCCCGGCTTCCTCGCGCGCTTCGGCTAGAATGCCCTCGGCCTCTTTCATGGCATCGCGTTGTTTGCGCTGATATTCGGCCAGCGTGTGCTGGGCTTCTTCGCGTAACCGCTGCGCTTCGTCGAGCTCGGATTTGATGGCTTGCGAGCGCCCGTCGAGCTTCGAGGTGAGCATTTTCTTGATCGGTTTGAACAGCGCGACCAGAAAGAACACAAACGAGACGGCGACCCAGAATTCCGGATTTTCCAGACTAAAGAACGGCTCTTCGTGGTGCACTTTTTCAGCGGCCCGGAGAGGGCTGATGAGCAGTACGAAAACACTGAAAAATGTAAGGAGGCGTGCGATCATGAGGTGCGATCCTGTACCGATGCCGCCACGGCGGCTTTCACCGCGTCGCTATCGGGCGCGCCGCCAATCAGCCGTTCCACCGCCTGGCGGGCGATATCCTCGGCAATCTCGGCGACATTGCCCGCCGCCGCCGCTGACTCGGCGGCGATACGTTCGCGCGCCGCGGCTGCGTTGGCTGCAAGCGTTTCAGCCAACGCCGCGTTTTGCTTGTCGGCTTCGGCACCCGCGCGTGTCGCTGCCGCGTGCAGTTCCTCGTGAGCATTTGCCCGTGCTTCCGCCAGCCGCGCCTCATAAGCGGCCATGACCTCGTCGGTCTGATCCGCCAATTCACCGGCCTTTTCCAAATCGTCGCCGATTTTTCTCTGGCGATTTTCCAGCGTCTCGGAAATTCGCGGCAGCGCAATCCGCCAAATGAACACGAATACGATGGCGAAAACGACAACGAGCCAGAATATCTGGCTGGCAAACGTCGTGGTATCGAACTGAGGCATGTCGCTTATCTTCCGCTACAGGCGCGGCGGTTCAGCATGAAGCTGGGAGCCGCCGTGTTTGGTTAGCTGCCGAGAATGATGAATGCCACGATGAGCGCAAACAGCGCGATCGCCTCGGTCACGGCGAAGCCGATCCAGATGAAAGCACCAATTTCTTCTTTCGAGGCCGGATTGCGGCCGATGGCTTCGATATAGCTGGCCCAAATGCGGCCAACACCGACACCTGCGCCGATCATGCCAATGGCGGCCAGACCGGCACCGACGAGTTTCAGACCGTTGGCGATAACCTGTGCGGCTTCGACTTCCATTTTACTACTCCTTTAAGATCTTAAATTTCGGATAGGGGGTTTAGTGCAAATGCAGAGCGTCGTTCAAATAGACGCATGTCAGAATTGCAAAGACGTAGGCTTGAATAACGCCAATCATGACCTCGAGCATGGTAATCGCGACCAGGGCGGCGAACGGTACGAGCCCGGGTATAACGTAGAAGCTGCCCAGCGCGACAACGCCGCCGCCGATCACCTTCAAGAGAACATGCCCGACCGTCATATTGGCGAAGAGGCGCACGGACAGGCTAATGGGACGCGAGAAATACGAGATGATTTCGATCGGTATCAGCACTGGCGCCGAGATGATTGGCGCGCCGTGGGGGAAAAACAGGGAAAAGAATTTCAGCCCGTGGGTCACCAATCCGATGATCGTAACGCCGACGAAGATAAACGCGGCCATCGCGAACGTAACCGCCAGATGGCTGGTAAATGTGAACGCGGTCGGAATGAGACCAATCAGGTTTCCGAACAGGATGAACATGAACAGGGCGAAGATGAAGGGAAAATACGGCCGGCCCTGGGACCCGACATTGTCGCGAACCATATCCGCGACGACTTGATAGAAATATTCGACCGCCGATTGCCACCGGCCGGGCACCATGGCGCGACGTTGCGTGCCGACCGCCACGAATACGATCAGTACCAACGCCGTAATCACCATCCACAGCGACGAGTTGGTGAACGATATGTCCGTCTCGCCGATTTTTAGGTCGAGGATCGGCTCAATCGTGAATTGTTCGAGGGGACTCGCCACCGATTACTTCTCCAGTCTTACCTATTGGTCTGTATCGTCGGTGTGCGACGACTTGATCGATTGATTGGCAGTCCGAACGACATTCATTAAGCCCGCGACAAAGCCGAGAATAACGAACAGCGCCAGCAAAAATGGATTTGTACCCAACCAAAAGTCGAGACCCCAGCCAATACCGGCACCAACCCCCACACCCACAACGAGATCAACGCCAACTTTCACGCCGACGCCCATTCCAGAACCTACGTAGGAGGCCCCCGGCGACCGATTTTTCGAGCCGCCAGAATTACGCTCC
>JBLHHE010000311.1:0-3795 GCA_047616465.1 Alphaproteobacteria bacterium | reverse complement strand
AACGTTCGCGTCACCAACTAAGGAGCTCCTGACCGCCGGCTATGGAGTGAAAGCCTTGAGCGACGCAAGGTATGAAGTTCGCTCGAGATGGGGCGGACCGGCCCGGCTACCGTTAGCCCTATCGGGGCTGCTAGCGGTTTTTGCGGTCGCTTTGATTTCGCTGGTCGTGATCGGCTCTGGGGTCGACGATCAACAAATCGCCCAGCTGGATCCGGCCGCCGGCCAGGACACCGAGGCGCAGCCGTCCGAACATGCGGCGGCGACAACGCCGCCCGAACCCGCCGCACCCGAACCGACGGAACCTGAGCCCGCGGCGGCGTCCGAACCCACCGCGCCTGAGCCCGTGGCGACGCCGGAACCACCGAATACGGAAACTGTAGAACATGCGCCAAATGAGGGTGACACTCCCGACCCGGCTGCGGCGCCGCCCCCGAAGATAGACTCCGTCGATGTGGCCGGTCCCAGCGCGACCGATGCCAGCGCACCGCCACAGGTCGCGGCGGTTACGCCACCACCGCCCGTGCCGGCTGGTACCGGCATCTTGCCGCCGGCGCCCGATCCCGGCCTTATCGAACAAACTTCTGTCGGTCCGTTGCCGCGGATAGGCGACGATGGCCGCTTGCCGTGGCAGGTCTATGCGCGCCCCTTCGATAACCGCGATACCAGGCCTCGGATTGCCATCATCATGAGCGGGTTGGGGCTTTCAGGTGCAGCAACCCAGGCCGCGATCCAAGGTTTGCCCGGAGGCGTGAGCTTGGCGTTCCAGCCGTTTGCCGACGATTTGCAGCAATGGATACGGCTGGCGCGAGCCGCCGGGCATGAGGTGTATCTCAATCTACCGATGGAACCTGTCGACTTTCCAGCCAGCGATCCGGGACCGCGGGCGTTGTTTGTTGCCTATGCGCCGGAAGAAAATATCGAGCGTCTGGAATGGGCGCTCTCGCGGGTCAGCGGGTATGTTGGGATCCTGAACCATATGGGCTCGCGCTTCACGACCTCACGCGAAGCCATGCTGCCGATTATGACGACCTTGGAGCATCGGGGATTGGCCTTTGTCGATGCCCGTGTGTCGGCGCGCAGCGTAGCGACGGTTTTGGCAACCGAACAACATGTGCCACGGGCGATCAACGATCGTTTTCTCGATGCCCGTGAGGTTTCGCGCGGCACCGTCGATGCGCGCCTGGCCGAGCTTGAGAGCATCGCCGACGAGGTTGGCGTGTCGGTGGGGATCGGTCAGGCTTTCCCGGTCACTATCGAGCGGATCCGCGAATGGGCGGCGACGCTTAACGGTAAGGGCATCGTGCTCGCGCCGGTCTCTGCCGTCCTGGATCGTCAGGCGGATCGGTGACCGGTCTGCCCGATAGTCTTGGCTACCGGTTATGCGCGGGCGCGATGCTGTTCAGCCGAACCGGACAAGTCTGGGTGGGGCAGCGAATTGATTCGCCCGATGCGTGGCAGATGCCTCAGGGCGGTATCGACACAGGCGAAGATCCCGCCGCGGCCGCCTTGCGCGAACTCCACGAAGAAACCGGCAGCGACAATGTCGAGCTGCTCGCGCAGGCCGCAGGCTGGTTGTCCTATGATCTGCCGCCGGCCTTGGCGGCGCAGGCGTGGGGCGGGAAGTATCGGGGGCAAATGCAGAAATGGTTCGCTTTCCGCTTTCTCGGCGATGACGGCGAAATCGACATCCACGGTGTAGAGACGCCCGAATTCGAAGCCTGGCGGTGGGTCGATATAGCCGATGTGGCGGGGCTGATCGTCGACTTCAAACGGCCTGTTTATGAGGCCGTGGTGGCTGAATTCCACCATTTTTCGGCCAGCTCCGTGGCCCCCGAAAAAAGCTGAAACCAATTGTTAACGGGCATTTAGTACAAATTTTAGGGTAATCCGTGTTGCAACCGAATCCCCGCCCAGGTAGGTGCGATGATCTCTGGCGTAAGCCCTTCTATAGCTGCATTTCACAGCGCTGCCGGCCCTCATAGCCGACCCGTCTGGTGCTCCGGACGGCGCCAGCGCGCCAGATCCGTCTAAGCTTAGCGACGAACAGCAGCAACAAGTCGAGCAACTGAGTGAACGTGACCGCGAAGTGCGCGCCCACGAACAAGCTCATGCGAGAACGGGCGGGCTTTATGCCGGCGCGCCAAGCTACGAGTTTGAACGCGGCCCCGATGGCAAGATGTATGCCGTTTCCGGTGAAGTTCAGATCGACACCGCGCCGATAGACGGCGACGCCGCCGCGACGATCGCCAAAATGGAGACGGTTATTCGCGCCGCCTTGGCGCCGCAGGACCCCTCGGCGACGGATAGTCGAGTGGCTTCCGAGGCGCGGGCGGCCAAAGGCGAAGCGCAAGCGGAGTTGCGCAAGGAAAAACAGCAAGAAGCCCCAGAGGGCGGCGGGGATACTAATTCGGCGAACGAAAGCGCGCATAGAAGCGCTACCGACGCGTATGAAAGCGCCGAAAGCCTCGTTTTCGAGGCGGTGGAAGCAGCATTCAGCGTTGCCGCGTAACGGATTAGTTCGTTTTCCGTTGAGACGATCCAAACTATAGGCTCGCCAGAAAAAGCACCGTTTTGAACAACTAGCATCACGCGAGTATCCTAATCGAAATCCTAGATCCAGCCATGTCTGCTTTCACGGTGCGGCCTCAACCGATCGATGCAACACACACGTTAAATCTTTCTGCTGGAGTTTCAAACCCCAGCGTTTAGCGCGGCGGTTCGTTGAGTTGGCGTAGTCAGTCAATTCGGAGACTGTTTCGCATTAGACTGACACCACCCCTTCATCGCCAGCCAAGCGCAGGGGCAACATGGGTCAGGATCGCTTCGATGACATGCATGTTGTAGTCGACGCCCAGCTGGTTCGGCACCGTCAGTAGCAGGGTGTCGGCCTCGGCTATCGCCTCGTCCTTCGCCAGTTCTTCGACGAGGAGTTCCGGCTCCGCAGCATAGCTGCGACCGAAGATTGAGCGGGTATTCTCTTCGATGAAGCCGATCTGGTCTTCGCTCTCATTTCCACGCCCGAACCATGCGCGATCCCGTTCGTCCACCAGCGCAAAGATACTGCGGCTTACGGATACGCGCGGGTCGCGATTGTGACCAGCCTCTTTCCAAGCCGCGCGGTAAGCTCTGATTTGTTCGGCCTGCTGAACGTGAAATGGCAGGCCGGTCTCATCGGTCTTGAGTGTGGAGCTCTGCAGGTTCATCCCCAGATTCGCCGCCCAGACTGCGGTCGCGTTCGTGCTCGCGCCCCACCAGATGCGCTCGCGCAGACCTTCGGAATGCGGCTCGATGCGTAGCATGCCGGGTGAGTTCTGGAACATCGGCCGCGGATTCGGCTGCGCGAATCCCTCACCCCGCAGCACGCCGAGAAGGGCCTCCGTATGCCGCCGGGCCATGTCGGCTTCGGTCTCGTTATCGCTGGGCTGATAGCCGAAGTATCGCCAGCCATCGATTACCTGCTCGGGTGAGCCGCGGCTGATGCCGAGCTGCAGCCGTCCACCAGCGATGAGGTCGGCGGCGCCGGCGTCCTCGGCCATGTAGAGAGGGTTCTCGTAACGCATATCGATCACGGCCGTGCCGATTTCGATACGGCTGGTCTTCGCGCCGATTGCCGCCAGCAGTGGGAACGGCGAACCCAGCTGACGGGCAAAGTGATGCACCCGGAAGTAGGCGCCGTCGGCACCTAGTTCCTCGGCGGCAACGGCGAGGTCGATGGACTGGAGCAGCGCGTCGGACGCCGAGCGGGTTTGCGAGCCCTGTGCGGGAGACCAGTGTCCAAAAGACAGGAACCCGATT
>JBLHHE010000310.1:0-3824 GCA_047616465.1 Alphaproteobacteria bacterium | reverse complement strand
GACGTGATGGCCGGTTAGCGCGTCAATAAGCTGAGCGGCGATGCGGACGCGGTTGCCCGCCTTCCGTACACTGCCTGCCAGCACGTACTGGACGCCGAGTTCCTTCGCGACTTGTTTCACGTCAACCGCGCTGCCCTTGTAAGTGAAACTTCGATAGGCAGGTAATGATGTCCTCGGCCAAACCGTCGGCAAAATATTCTTGCTCCGGATCGCCCGACAGATTTTCGAACGCCAGCACAGCAATCGACGGTTTGTCCGGCAGTGATAATGGTGCGGCTCCCCGTACAGCTGATGCGGGCTGAACTTCAACAACATTCGCCACAAATCGAAACCCCCGCCGGGAAAACGTTTTGATCAGGGCTTGATTTTTGCCGGTGTCACCAACGGCGTTGCGGGCAGAGTTTATACGTGTATTTAGCGCCCCATCCGAAACGATCCGCCCGTCCCAAACAATTCGATTAGTTCGTCCTTGGTGACGACCCGGTCCCGGTTCTCAATCAGGCAGACGATTAGGCGAAAACTTGTGGCTCGAGCCCAACAAGGTCCTCGCTTCGTTTTAACTCCAGGTTTCCGGTATCCAGTGAACAATCGCCGAATTGATAGATCACGATTCTCCGATCTCCGCCAAATTGATTAGCCTGTAACCAAACTTAAGCCGTTCTGGACGATAAAATAATAAAATCTTAAAGCGAACTGTTCCGCTCGCACCTAACCTTTCTGCATCACACAGTCATTGCACTGAAAAGACAATGTTTGCAGGAGATGAACCATGACAAATCATATCTACACACCCAGTTCGGAAGAATTGGATAGTCGCATCGCACGGTTTGAAAACCTACGGCAAATGTCGACGTTTAAGGATTTGGAATGGATCGGCCAAGAAGCCATGGACGTCATGTTCGCCCGTAAATTGATGCCCGTTATGCTGGACGATACCAAGAACCCGTTCGGCAATATTGCGCCCATTATCGGCGCTGCCGGAACGACCATGTTCGTATCGATTATGCCGCCTGGCCAGGGGACCCTGCCTCCATTCCCACAACTCAACCTACGAAACCTTTATGGTGCTGGAAGGCACGATCGAATTTTACATCGGCGATCCCATCGAGCATCGGGTAACCTTGGGTAAGTGGGACACCTTGTCGTGCCCGCCGCTGGTCTATCGCGCCTTTACAAATGTGGGCGACGCCGACGCTGTGCTGTTAACGGTAATTACCGGTCTGGAAGACGGGCGCGATGATGCCTCCGTAGCAGCATCGGTGGAGCAGGATATTGAAAAGCGGTTTGGCAACGAAGTGGTCGACGCGTTCCGCACCGTCATTAGCTTCGATCCACCGCAACCGGCTGCAGAGTAAATCTAAAGCCGCAGCGCCGAAGGAACCTTAGACCTACTTCCGGCGCTGAGCCGTGATGATGTCCTGGGCGATAAAATTGCACGAGAACTTACGGTCAGCCTTGCATTCACCGATGTCTGTTGAGGGTCAAAACCCGCCGTCATCACCTATGGTGAACCATGGCGGCTATCGGCGGCAAAGCGGCCGTCACACGCGCATTGCAGGGGGGACAGAGTTTCTTCGGTGCCGAAGCGTTGGCCACCCTGCGCGACCCGGTGCTGGAACCGGCGGTGGAGGCGTTCCAATCGCGCCTTGTCACGTAGTTTGGTTAACGCTAGTGCGTTGAATTTGGCCGGTTTTTAGTGGAACCTGGGGGCCGAACCGCGTATACGCTGGCCCGCGTGGCGAACGTAAAAGGTTAATTGGGTTAATTTACAGAGCAAGGGCCGCCATTGGCTTGGCGCCCGGAGGAAAGAGATATGTCCACCGCTTGGCACTTGGACAGTTGGCGCGACCAGGCAATCCGGCAGGTGCCCGATTACGCGGACGCGGCCCATCTGGCGCGGGTCGAAGAGACGTTACGGGCCTCGCCGCCGCTGGTGTTTGCTGGCGAGGCGCGCACCTTGCGCAGCCATTTGGCGCGGGTCGCCCAGGGCGACGCTTTTCTATTACAGGGCGGCGATTGCGCCGAGAGCTTTGCCGAATTCCGCGCCGATAATATTCGCGACACCTTCAAGGTGCTGCTGCAGATGGCGGTGGCGCTGACCTTCGGCGCCTCCTGTCCGGTGGTGAAAGTGGGCCGCTTGGCGGGTCAGTTCGCCAAGCCGCGCTCGGCGGGGACCGAGACCATCGACGGCGTCGAGCTGCCGAGCTACCGCGGCGACATCGTCAACGATATGGCGTTCACGCCCGAGGGCCGCCAGCCCGACCCCGAGCGCATGGTGCGCGCCTATAATCAGTCCGCCTCGACGCTGAACCTGCTGCGCGCCTTCGCCCAGGGCGGCTTCGCCGATTTGCACCAGTTGCACCGCTGGAACCTGGATTTCGTCAAGGAAAGCCAGCAGGGCGAGCGCTATGAGGAAATGGCCACGCGGATCGACGAGACGCTGGGGTTCATGGCCGCGTGCGGCCTGACCAGCGAGACCGTGCCGCAGCTGCGCGAGACCGACTTCTACACCAGCCATGAAGCGCTGCTTCTGGTCTACGAGCAGGCGATGACCCGCCAGGACAGCCTGACCGGGCGCTGGTACGACACGTCGGCCCATATGCTGTGGATCGGCGATCGCACCCGCCAGCCCGACAGCGCCCATATAGAGTTTCTGCGCGGCGTCGAGAACCCGCTGGGCCTGAAATGCGGCCCGTCGCTGGATCCCGACGAATTGCTGCAGCTGATCGACATCCTCAATCCCGACAACGAGGCCGGCCGCCTGACCCTGATCTGCCGCATGGGCGCCGACAAGGTGGGCGACCATCTTCCGGCGCTGGTGCGCGCCGTCGAGCGCGAGGGCCGCAGTGTCGTGTGGTCGTGCGACCCGATGCACGGCAACACGGTCAAGGCCTCGACCGGCTACAAGACCCGACCGTTCGATTTGATCCTCGGCGAGGTCGATGCCTTCTTCGATGTCCACCGGGCCGAGGGCACCTATGCCGGCGGCGTGCATTTCGAAATGACCGGCCAGGATGTCACCGAATGCACCGGCGGCGCCCAGGCGATCACCGAAGAGGCCCTATCGGACCGCTACCATACCCACTGCGATCCACGCCTCAACGCCAACCAGTCGCTCGAACTGGCCTTCCAGATCGCCGAACGCCTGAAGCGCCACCGCGACACCGACGCCGCCAACCGCAGCAAGCCCGGCGCGGCGGTCGCTTAAGGAGAAACTCTCTCCCGGCGGGAGAGGGTGGCGAGCGAAAGCGAACCGGGTGAGGGGACAACAAGGCCTCACCGATCAGACCCTAGTTCCCCGATCCACAAACCGTCATCCTGATAACAAAACTGTCATCCCGGACTTGATCCGGGATCCAGGAACACGCAACGATCAAGCGCGCCAAGCGGCAGACATATCTGCCGCCTTTGTCATCGCCAACATAAGCAATCACGGCGGCGTCACGCGGGCAGTTGCGCGGCGCATGTTTCGCTTGTGCGATGGGCCATAGACGAAATTTATTCAAACACAGATGCGAGATTTCAGGGGCGCGTCCTCGCGGGAGTAAGTGATTCCCGTCGGGGTGGCACGTGCGACTTCCGCTTTGTTCCCGAAAGCGGCCGTAAATCGCGAACGGTGGTTACGGCTACTTGTGACCCAGGCTGTGTGAAAACTCCGAGGCCGAGACCTTCCGCGCAATAATTGAATCTGGAAGGTAACACAGACGAATCATTGTTGCGGTGACGGCTACCCTCACGAATCAATATTTCGTCTCGGCGTCGAAAAAATAGTTTTAACACAGCCTGGACCCATTCCGGACATCACGGGCATGATAGACACGAAT
>JBLHHE010000309.1:0-3826 GCA_047616465.1 Alphaproteobacteria bacterium | reverse complement strand
CTCACCCCAACCCCTCTCCCCAGGGGAGAGGGGCTTTGCTACGCGACGCGGCGTTTGCGTCCTCGGCCGCGCGTCGGCGCGGCGTCCTTTTCCTCGAACATTTCGGCCAACTGGTCCATGACCGTGCCGCCGAGTTGCTCGGCGTCGACGATGGTGACCGCGCGGCGGTAGTAGCGGGTAACGTCATGGCCGATGCCGATGGCTAGCAACTCGACCGGCGAATAAGTCTCGATCCACTCAATCACCTGGCGCAGATGGCGTTCGAGATAGTTGCCGGCGTTGACCGACAGCGTCGAATCGTCGACCGGCGCGCCGTCGGAAATGATCACCAGAATGCGCCGTTGTTCGGAACGCGCCAGCAAGCGCTCGTGCGCCCAGACCAGGGCCTCGCCGTCGATATTCTCCTTCAGCAGCCCCTCGCGCAGCATCAGGCCTAGATTTTTGCGGGCGCGCCGCCACGGCGCGTCGGCCGACTTGTAGACGATGTGGCGCAGATCGTTGAGCCGGCCCGGTCCGCTGGGCTTACCGGCGGCGAGCCATTTCTCGCGGGACTGTCCGCCCTTCCAGGCGCGCGTCGTGAAGCCCAGAATTTCGACTTTCACGCCGCAGCGCTCGAGGGTGCGGGCGAGAATATCGGCGCTCATGGCGGCCACCGAAATGGGCCGTCCGCGCATCGATCCGGAATTATCGATCAGCAGGGACACCACCGTGTCGCGGAATTTGGTGTCTTTTTCCTGCTTGAAGCTTAGCGGGTGGGTCGGGTTGGTGACGACCCGCGACAAGCGGCCGGTATCGAGCAAGCCTTCTTCCAGATCGAAGTCCCACGAGCGGGTCTGCTTGGCCATCAAGCGCCGTTGCAGGCGGTTGGCCAAGCGGGAAATGACGCTTTGCAGAGGTCCGATTTGCTGGTCGAGTTGCTGGCGCAGGCGCGCTAGCTCATCGTGGTCGCACAATTCGTCGGCTTCGACCACCTCGTCGAATTCGGTGGTAAACGCCGCGTAGACAAACTTATTGGCCTGGTTGTGCAAATTATCGGGCGGCCGCCAGGGACTGCCGGGGGCGTCGGGGTCTTCTTCACCGGCGCCCGGTTGCAGCTCGCCATCGCCGTCTTCGGTTGGCGCATCGGCGTCTTCGAATTGCTCGTCGCCTTCTTGCTGCTCCCCATCGCCGTCGGTAGCCGCCGCTTCGCCCTCGGAATCGCCCTCGCCGGATTCTTCGCCGTCGGCCGATTCCTGGTTCTCGCCATCGGCGTCATCGGTTTCAGGCGACGCGTTCATCTCGTCGTCGGCAAACCCCAAATCGGAGATGATTTGGCGCACCACATTCTGGAAATGCGTCTGGTCGTGCAGGTTCTTGCCCAGGTCGCCGAGCACCGGTCCGACCTTCGATTCTAAATAAGGCCGCCACAAATCGACCATCTGGCGGGCAGAGGGCGGCGGTTGACGTCCGGTTATGGCCTCGCGCGCCAACAGCCCGACCGCTTCGGCGATCGATACCTGTTCGCGCTCGGTGACGCGGGCAAACCCCTTGGTGCGGCAGCGATCCTCGAGCGCCGCTTCCAAATTGTTCGCCATCCCGGCCATGTGTTCTGCGCCGATCGATTCGACGCGAACCTGCTCGATGGCATTATAGAGTTCTGCCGCTGCTGGCATTGCCGGCATGCGTTCGGCGTGGAGCGCTGGATTGTGGTAGCGCTGGCGCAGAGCCAGCGAGTCCGATTCGCCCCGCACGACGCAGACTTCGTCATAAGGTAAATCCCGGCTCGGCAAGGGCAGTCGCGCCTCGTTGCCCTGCAAGTTGGCGGGATCGGGCGAGAAGGTTACCGACAGTTCGGCATTACGTGAAATCGCCCGCATCGCCGCTGCTGTGACGCGCCGGAACTCCTCGATCGGACCGTCATTGCTGCCTTTGGCCATGGTGTGGGGTCGCCCGTTGCGCGCTTATTGTTCGCTGGGCTGGGCTACGGCGCTGTCGGAAAGCTCGGTTCCGAAGCACCGCTGATAATACTCGGCCACCGTCGCACGTTCGACCTCGTCGCATTTGTTTATAAATGTGACGCGGAAACCCAAGGCGACAGAGTCGAAAATTTGCGCGTTGTCGGCCCATGTAATCACCGTGCGCGGTGACATCACCGTCGAGATGTCGCCAGCGACAAACCCGGCGCGGGTTAGCTCGGCGGTCGCCACCATGGCGGCCACGGTTTTACGGCCTTCTTCGTTATCGTATTGGGGGCTCTTGGCGATAACGATCTCAACTTCTTGCTCGTGGGGCAGATAGTTGAGGGTTGTCACGATATTCCAGCGGTCCATCTGCGCTTGGTTGATCTGCTGCGTACCATGGTAGAGGCCCGTGGTATCGCCGAGACCGACGGTATTGGCCGTCGCAAACAGCCGGAAACTATTGTGGGGCCGGATAACCTTGTTTTGGTCGAGCAGGGTCAACTTACTGTCGGATTCGAGAACGCGCTGGATGACGAACATAACGTCGGGACGCCCGGCGTCGTATTCGTCGAACACCAAAGCGCAGGGGTGTTGCAAGGTCCACGGCAGCAGACCCTCGCGAAACTCGGTGACCTGATGGCCGTCGCGCAAGACGATCGCGTCCTTACCGATCAGATCGATACGGCTGATATGGCTGTCGAGATTGATGCGGATGCAGGGCCAGTTGAGTCGGGCAGCGACCTGTTCGATATGGGTCGATTTTCCTGTGCCGTGATAGCCCTGAATCAGGACGCGCCGGTTGTGGGCAAATCCGGCGAGAATTGCCAAGGTCGTATCGTGATCGAAACGGTAACCTTCATCCAGTTCTGGCACGTGGACCGTGTGCTCGGAAAACGCCGGAATCACCATATCGGTATCGACACCGAAAAGCTGCCGTGCGGATACGGTCATGTCGGGCTGGCCACTTGCCGGCATGTCGCCTTCGGACAATGGTTCAGACGCTACCGTTGGTTCTGTGGAATCCATCGAAACTTCCAGTTTTGCTGTTTGGGATAAATCTGGGCTTGCGCTTTACGTATTCGTTGCGCGGGTCAGCGTTTCATACGCCCTGTTGATCGATTTTAGCTGTTCCTCAGCATCTTTACTGCCACCGTTGGCATCTGGATGGTGGCGTTTAACGAGCTCTTTATACCTACTTTTTATCTCCTGGCGAGTCACCGGCGGCGATAAATTTAATATCGACAGCGCCGCCAACTCTGGCGCGGTTGCGGAAAAGCGCTCTTCTTTCTTCTGACGTGAAACCTGTTCGTCTTCGAACAGGCCAAACCCATCGTGCAGGGTCTCGCCAAATGTGCTTTCCCCGCTGAACGGCCGTGTCGGGCGATGCCAATAGGTGTCGGCGCGCCGTTCGCCTTCAACCTCATCCTCGCTCATGCCCGCATAGTAGTTCCAGGCATTGTTATAGGCGCGTACATGTTCCAGGCAGAACCAATAATAGTCGCGCAGTTGTTCGCGCGATTTCGGCGCACGATGCTCACCGGGCTGCCCGCAATCTGGCGAATCGCAGCACCGCGCCGCCGGATCATCATCCGGGGCGGACACGGCCTCACCGTGTGACAAGGAGCCATTGAATCCCTCACGCATCCCATAATATGGCGGGATTGCCGAATGCTCGCAAGTTGTCCAATCTAATTTTCGCCACCGGGCATCGCCTATAATTCCGGCGAAAATCGATATCTGGCGCATTACCTGGCTAAGGAGACCAAATTGAAACGTTCTGAGAGAATTCGTCTCATCCTCGATCAGGCGTTAAGCCCTATCGAGCTTGAGGTCATCGACGATTCCAGCCTCCATGCCGGCCATAGCGGAGCGCGGGACGGGGGTGA
>JBLHHE010000308.1:0-3829 GCA_047616465.1 Alphaproteobacteria bacterium | reverse complement strand
CTATACGTAAAAACGGCGGGTTCGACGCGACGATCGATTTCAATTCGAACTTTCTGCCGGATCCAACCTTGATGCTGCAGAAACTTATTTCGAAAGACCGCAGCCCGCAGAATTATTCGGGTTATACCGATCGCGAGTTAGACAAGCTGTTCGATGCCCAGTCTCAAGAGGCGGATTCCGCCAAAAGAAAAATACTGGTGCAGCAATTCGAACGGCGCACCTTGGAGGCGTCCTACACGATCCCTCTCACTTATATGAACCGTTCTATCGCCCTCGACGCAAAGATAAAGGGCTACAAAATCGCCCCGTCGCTTGTGTTGAATACAAACTGGCGTGGTGTATGGCTTGAAGAGTAACTAAGGCGGAGGCCGGGCTGGCGCCCGGCCTCCCTTTTGTTTGATTCGATGGATCCCTAAGAGTGCTCTTATATATCGTTCGCCGGGTGTTGCTGATGATCCCGACGCTCCTCGGCGTCGTGATTTTGATCTTCCTACTGTTGCGTGTGGTACCGGGAGATATCGTCGAAGCCAAGCTCACTGCAGAAGGGGGCCAGGTCACCGACGAACAGATCATGGCGGAGCGCGTACGCCTCGGCCTGGCTGACCCGATCTCCATTCAGTTTGTCAATTACATGGGCGGCTTGCTGCAGGGCGACATGGGGATATCGCTGTGGACCGAGCGGCCGGTGGTAGACGAAATCGGCACCCGCATCGGATTGTCGATCGAAGTCGCCATACTCTCGACAATCCTGGCGGTGCTTATCGCCTTCCCGCTGGGAACTTTAGCGGCGTTGTACCGGGGAACCTGGTTCGATTATTTGATTCGAATAATCACCATTGGAGGTCTGGCGGTACCGTCATTCTGGCTTGGTATTTTGATCGTCATGGCCCTCTTGGCGACGGTCGGAACGTTACCGCAACTGGGTACGGTCAGCATATTTGCCGATCCCATGGTCAATATTGGTCAACTTATCTGGCCGGCTCTATCGGTCGGGTACCGCTACGCAGCGGTTGTCGCGCGCATGTTGCGGTCGTCGATCCTGGAGGTGTTGTCGGAAGACTATATCCGTACGGCCCGCGCCAAGGGACTATTGGAACGTATCGTCATTGTGAAACACGGTATGCGCAACGCGCTGTTGCCAACCATCACCGTCATCGGACTGGAATTCGCATTCTTGCTGGGCGGCCTGGTGGTCACCGAGCAGGTATTTAACATCAACGGCATCGGCAAGTTATTTGTCGATTCCGTCGTACGGAACGACCTTACATTACTGCAAGGGCTGGTCACGGTCGTGGCGACAGGATTTGTGATCATAAATCTCCTTGTGGATTTGTTGTATGCAGCTCTCGATCCCCGCATCAGATATCAGTCTTAAAATCGTCTGATTAAGCTGGCGTGGAGGGGGAGACGCGACACGGAAGGGCGCTGTTATAGCGGCCAGGAGTTTGCCATGGACGGATTATCGGAAACGGTAACCGAAGGAGAAATTCTCCTAAGCGTCGAGAATCTCGAAGTCGAATTCAAGACCGGCGCCGGTATCGTGCGCGCTGTCGATGGCATTAGCTTTCAGGTGCATCGCGGCGAATTCCTGGCGATCGTCGGTGAATCGGGTTGCGGCAAATCGGTCACGGCATTGTCGTTGATGCGGCTGTTGCCCCGCAAGACGGCGCAGGTGTCGGCAACGCGGATAATGTTCGACGGCCGCGATATTACTCAGCTTCCGGAATCGGGAATGAGAGCCCTACGCGGCCGGCATATGTCGATGATTTTCCAGGAACCGATGACCAGCCTGAACCCGGTCCTGACGATTGGCGATCAGTTGACCGAGCCGATGATCGCGCATCTCCAGATGAACCGGAAAGAGGCAAATGCGCGCGCCGCCGAACTGCTCGGTTTGGTCGGGATACCGGAGCCGGAGCAGCGTCTGGGCCAGTATCCGCATCAGTTTTCAGGGGGCATGCGCCAGCGCGTGATGATCGCCATTGGCCTGGCATGCGAGCCGAAACTCATCATCGCCGATGAACCGACAACGGCGCTCGACGTCACCATTCAGGCGCAGATCCTCGAGCTACTGAAGGACATTTCCGAGCGTCTCGGCATCGCGGTCATTCTGATCACCCATAATCTCGGTGTCGTTGCCGCCTTCGCCGACCGCGTCAACGTCATGTATGCCGCGCAAATCGTCGAAAGCGGCCCGGCGGGCGATATTTTCGGCACCCCGGCTCATCCCTACACGGTGGGGCTGATGCGTTCGGTGCCGAGACTGGATAAGCCCCGGGTGCGCAAGCTCGCCACCATCGAGGGCATGCCGCCGAACCTACTGGCGCCGCCGGTCGGTTGCCGGTTTCGCGACCGCTGCCCAGTTGCCGAGGCGCGCTGCGCGGAAACGCCGACCCTGACAGAAGTGCCCGGCGACAGTCACTCACATACCGTGGCCTGCTGGCGCAGTGATGAAGTACTCAAGACTGCCGCCACACTTTACGGCGTCGAAACAAACCTCGAGGCCGAAAAGCAGCCCCACGGCGACAAGGTGTTATTGAAAGTCGACGGGCTGAAGCAATATTTCAAGGTTTCTCTACGCCAAGGGCTAAAGACGCAACGCGTCGATGTACGCGCCGTCGACGACATTTCTTTTGTGGTGCGCGAGGGCGAGACGGTCGGTCTTGTCGGCGAATCGGGTTGCGGCAAAACGTCGGCCGGCCGGGCTATTTTAAGCCTTAGTACGCCAACCGACGGCCTCATAGAATTCGACGGCAACCTACTTAACGACGGTAATATCGCTGCCGTCCGGCGCGATATGCAGGTCATCTTTCAAGATCCGTTCTCGTCGCTCAATCCACGCATGCGGGTCGGCCAAATTCTGGAAGAGCCGTTGAAGGTCCACCGGCTGCGGCCAGACAAGGCCTCCCGGAAGGCGCGCGTTGCCGAGCTGCTGACCCAGGTTGGTCTCTACCCCTATATGGCGGCACGCTATCCTCACGAATTGTCGGGCGGTCAACGTCAGCGCGTCGGCATTGCGCGCGCCCTGGCGCTGGAGCCTCGCATGATTATCTGCGACGAACCGGTCTCCGCGCTTGATGTTTCCGTACAGGCGCAGATCATCAATCTTCTCGAAGATTTACAGCGCGAGTTCGGGCTGGCCTATGTTTTCATAGCCCACGATCTGGCCGTCGTGCGCCACATTTCGCACCGGGTTCTGGTCATGTATCTGGGCAAGATCATGGAGGTCGGACCTGGCGATGTGCTCTATGGCGATCCCCAGCACCCTTATACCAAGGCTCTGCTTGACGCCGCCCCGGTTCCAGACCCGGTGATCGAGCGCAACCGCTCGCGCACGATCCTGGAAGGCGACCTGCCGTCCCCCCTCAATCCGCCGTCGGGCTGTGTGTTTTCAACCCGGTGTCCCATCGCCAACGATGAATGCCGCCAGGGCATACCGCCCTTACGCGAGATTGCCGAGGGCCATGGGGTGGCTTGCATACATGTCTAGCAGTGAACTTATCGGCCGGATTGCGGTATACTTTTTCATGGCGCGTGCAACCAAACCGGATACGGATCGGTGTCGCCGCCCCGTCGCAGGGACAGAGTAACCACTATGGATACCCATGCATCCCTAACTGGCATCGCTGCAGATACTGCCGCACAGGCGCAGTCGGCCTTAGTTCAACCGGGTATGCCGAGTCGGCGCACGTTCCTGGATTTCATGCGGGAACAGCCGCTCGGCACCATCGGTTTGATCCTCATTGTGATTATGTTCGTCGCCGCAATATTTGCGCCCCACGTCGCGCCGCACTCGCCTGAAGAGATTGACTTCGCGGCCTCGCCGGCG
>JBLHHE010000307.1:0-3830 GCA_047616465.1 Alphaproteobacteria bacterium | reverse complement strand
ATATTGAGCTGGCATTGGTCATCGAGGAAATCGCCGCCGGCGACGGCGGCTGTTCGACCATCATGGCGGTGCAAAACTCGGTCGTTTGCATGCCGCTTTATAAGTTTGGCAGCGACGACCAGAAACAGCGCTACCTCCGGAAACTTGCAACCGGCGAGATGTTGGGGGCGTTCATGCTGACCGAACCCCATACCGGATCCGACGCCGGCGCGATTACCACCCGGGCGCAAAAAGTCGGCAACAAATACGTACTCAATGGCGCTAAAACTTTTATCAGCACCGGCAGTAAAGCCGCCATCGCCATTACCTTTGCGGTCACCGAACCGGCCGATGGCTCTAAGGGCATTAGCGCCTTCATCGTGCCTACCGACACGCCCGGCTATACGGTCACCCGGGTCGAACACAAGCTGGGGCAACGCTCGTCGGAGACCTGTGCCATCACGCTCGACAATGTTGAGGTGACGCCGGATTTGCTGTTGGGCGAGGAAGGCGAAGGCTACCGCATCGCCCTGTCGAACCTTGAAGGCGGGCGCATCGGTATCGCCGCCCAATCGGTCGGCATGGCCCGCGCCGCGTTCGAACACGCCGTCGCCTATGCGCGCGAGCGCGAGACCTTCGGCCAGAAGCTCATTGAACATCAGGCGATAGCGTTCAAACTTGCCGAGATGAAGACCAAAATCTCCGTTGCCCGGCAGATGTACCTGCACGCCGCCGATTTACGCGACCGGGGCGAGAAATGCGTGGAGGAAGCGGCGATGGCCAAGCTGTTCGCTTCGGAGATGGCCGAGAGGGTATGTTCCGACGCCATCCAGATACATGGCGGTTATGGCTACCTTCAGGATTTTTCGGTCGAGCGGATATACCGCGACGTGCGCGTGACCCAAATTTATGAGGGCGCGTCGGAAATCCAGAAGATGGTGATTTCACGCGAAATCGCGGGCGCGCAATGAGTTCACCCGTTATGAATAACACCAACATATTTGTGTTTAGCGCGACCATAGAAAAGGGGAGATAAGATGAGCAAAGAACCCATCGAGTTTTATTTCGATTTCAACAGTCCCTACGGTTATGTGGGCGCCCACCTGATCGACAACATCGCCGAGCGCTACGACCGCACGACCGATTGGCATCCGATCCTCTTGGGAGTGGCGTTCCAGCAGACCGGCGCCAAGCCGATGAGTGAAGTTCCGATCAAAGGCGCGTATCAGAAGCTCGATGCCGCGCGGGTCTGCCGTTACTACGGCGTGGACTATAAGCACCCCGATGTGCACCCGTTCTCACCGACCGCCGCGTCTCGGGCCTTCTACTGGGTGAAGGATAAGGACCCGGGCCAAGCGAAGGGATTCGCCATGGCGCTGTATAAGGCGGCCCTGGCCGATAACGAGGATATTTCGGCGCCGGCCAGCGTTGCCCGGGTGGGGGCCAGTGTCGGCCTCGATCAGAAGGACATCATGGATGCGCTGGCTGATCCGGCGGTCAAGCAACGCCTCATCGACGAAACCAACGCGGCGGTCGAGAAGGGGGTGTTTGGCTCGCCCTTCGTGATTGCCGACGGCGAGCCGTTCTGGGGGGTCGACCGTTTCGAGATTCTCGACGAATGGCTCGTCACGGATGGTTTCTGATTAATCGGCTTCGGCGAGGATATTTTGAAACACGCTGCGATCGACATTGCCGCCCGACAGTACCAGACCGACGGTTTGGCTGTTCTCCTGCCCGCGCTCTTGCAGCAGCGCGGCCAGCGGTGCCGCTCCGGCGCCTTCGGCGACGTTGTGCGTGTCGGTGAAATAGTGGCGCATCGCCGCCTTGATCTCGGCTTCGCTCACCGTGACGATGCGCTCGGCGTACCGGTTGATTGCCACGACAGCTTCGTCGTCAGGCACCCGGCAGGCCAGACCATCGGCCAGAGTGTCGGCGCTGTTGGTCGATACCGGCCTGCCTTGGGCGTACGACAGCGCGTAGCAAGGCGCGTTTTCGGCAACCACGCCGACGATTTTGGTAGTCAGGCCGAGGGCTTCGCGGGCCGCGATGCAGCTACATATCCCCGAACCCAGGCCGATGGAAACATACAGCGTGTCGAGATCGGGCACGGCGCTGAGCAACTCCATCGCGTAAGTGGAAACGCCGGCCACGAGGTCTTCGGCGAAGGACGGCACCAGGGTCAGGCCCCGTTCGTCGGCCAGGTCCTGGGAATATTCGTAAGCTTCTTGAAAATCGTGACCGTGGACGACCAGCTCGGCCCCGAGCGCTTGCATGGCCGCGTTCTTTTCCGCCGAGTTTCCCTCGGGCACGACAATCACCGCCGCCAGGCCGCTGGCCCGCGCGGCAAAGGCGATGGATTGGCCGTGATTGCCCCGGGTCGCGGCGATGACGCCGGTGCAATCGGGTTGGCTGGCGCGCAACCGGGACATGTAGACCAAGCCCCCGCGCACCTTGAAGGCGCCGGTCGGCGAATGGTTTTCGTGCTTAACCCAAACCGTCGCGCCGCAACGTTCGGCCAGCAACGGCCACGCATATTGCGGCGTCGCAGGCATGGCGGCGTAGACCGTTTCCGCCGCGGCCTCGATCTCGGATTTGTTCGGCAATTTCATGGTGGCCCCTATAGCACGGGAGGTTCGTCACGCCACGCCCCCGTCTTAGCGGCAAAGGATGCCCGATGACGATATTGAAAACATCCCTCGACGCGAAGTCGGAAGATTTCGGCGCCAATGTTCTGGCGATGCGGGCTGTGGTCGGCGATTTGCGCGACAAGGTCGCGGTCATTGAGAGCGGCGGCGGCGAACGGTCGCGCGAGCGTCATTTGTCGCGCGGCAAGCTGCTGCCGCGGGACCGGGTGCGGGTGTTGCTCGACGAGGGATCGCCCTTTGTCGAGTTTTCCCAGTTCGCCGCCTACGAGATGTACGACGACGTCATTCCGGCCGGCGGTATCATCACGGGTATTGGCCGGGTGTCGGGGCGCGAATGCGTGATCGTCGTCAACGATGCGACGGTCAAGGGGGGCACCTACTACCCGATGACGGTGAAGAAGCATTTGCGGGCCCAGGAAATCGCCCGCGAGAATAATCTGCCGTGCATTTATCTGGTCGATTCCGGTGGCGCGAACCTGCCTCAACAGGCCGGTATTTTCCCCGACCGGGATCATTTTGGCCGTATCTTCTACAATCAGGCGACCATGTCGGCCTTGGGCATTCCCCAAATCGCCGCGGTGATGGGCTCGTGTACCGCCGGCGGCGCTTATGTTCCGGCAATGGCCGATGAAAGCATCATCGTCAAGGATCAGGGGACGATATTTCTAGCCGGACCGCCTTTGGTCAAGGCGGCCATCGGCGAGGTCGTCACCGCTGAGGAATTAGGCGGCGCCGATGTCCACGCCCGGGTCAGCGGCGTGACCGACCATATGGCCAACGACGACACTCATGCGCTGGCCTTGGTGCGTAAAATTGTCAGCAATCTCAACCGGCCCAAAATAGTCGGTTTAGAGACAAGAGAACCCGCCGATCCGCTTTATGGGCCGGAGGATATTTACGGCGTGGTGCCGGCAGATACCCGCAAGCCCTATGACGTGCGCGAAATTATCGCGCGGATCGTCGACGGCAGCGAACTCGATGAGTTCAAGGCGCTGTACGGCGAGACGCTGGTTACAGGTTTTGGCCATATCCACGGCTATCCGGTCGGCATCATCGCCAACAACGGCATCTTATTTTCGGAATCCTCGCTGAAAGGCGCGCACTTCATCGAACTGTGCTGCCAGCGCGGCATCCCCCTGGTCTTCCTGCAGAACATCTCCGGCTTCATGGTCGGCAAGAAGTACGAGGCCGGCGGCATCGCCAAGG
>JBLHHE010000306.1:0-3853 GCA_047616465.1 Alphaproteobacteria bacterium | reverse complement strand
CGTTGAAGCGCAACGCGGAGATTGTGGAGAGCGTGGGCGGACCCGGCGAAACGATGGCTGAAATTCGCGAGCACGCCAATGCCGCCCGCCTGGTTTGGAACGAAGGCGGCCCGACGATGGCGGTCCAGCGTGACGAGACCGTGCCCGGCCCGTTCCGCGATGTGCCGATGCGCCTCTATAAACCCAGCGAGAACGCTGATATGCCGGTCTTCATCTATTTACACGGTGGCGGTTTTAAACTGGGCAACCAACTCTCCAACGACCGCCAAATGCGCGAGCTGGCGCGCGTTTGGGGCGGCGCGGTGATCAGTTGCGATTATGTGCACGCCCCCGAGCAGATGTTTCCTGACCCGGTCATCGAGGTCGCGGCGGTCGTCGAATGGCTGGGCGAGAACGGCGCCGACTGGGGCCTCAATAGCCAGGCTTTGGTCATCGGCGGCGCGTCGGCAGGCGCCAGCGTCGCATTTGGCGTTGCCTTCGAGATGCGCGACCGCAAATCCGACCTGATCAAAGGGGTCGTCTCGATTTACGGCGTGGTTGATGACGCCATGGACTCGGACTCGATGCGCCAGCTCGGCGGTGGCGATTTCATCCTCCAGAGCGCCTATGTGGGCCAAGTCTATAGTGACTATGTTAACGACGCCGATCGCAACGATCCGCGTGCGTTTGCCGCCAAGGGAGATGTCGCCGGGCTACCACCCGCCTTTATTGCGGCCGCCGAGCTTGATCCCATCCGTGACGATTCCCTGCGGCTGGCGGAAAAAATGGCGGCTGCCGGCCAACCCCATCGCTTAAAAGTCTATCCCGGCGTCATGCACACCTTCTTCGTCCAGTCGAATATGATCGACCAGGGAAAAATCTGCATCGGCGATATCAGCGACTTTTTACGCGAAACCGTCGGCGCCCCTTAGAACAGTATCCAGCCCCCTTTAACGACTTCGAACCTCTAGTCTAAAGTTACCCTGCTATGCGGACGCTTCATCACCTTTGGCTTTGCCCTTTTTCACGCAAGGTCCGCATTGCCCTGAGCGAGAAGAAGCTGCCGTTCGATCTGGTGATCGAAAAATCATGGGAACGCCGCGATGAGTTTCTGGCGCTAAATCCAGCCGGCGAAGTGCCGGTCCTCATCGAAGGCACCGATGGTGAGACCAGCGTCGCACTCGCCGATTCCAATGTCATTTGCGAATATTTGGAAGATGCCTATCCCGACCCGCCCTTGATCGAGGGCGATGCCTTTACCCGCGCCGAAATTCGCCGGCTGGTTGCCTGGTTCGATTTGAAATTTCATCACGAGGTGACCCAAAATCTGGTCGACGAAAAAATCAACAAGCGTTTCTTAGGGTTGGGGGCGCCATCGTCGGTGGCGATCCGCGCCGGCCATGCCAATATCGGCACCCACCTGGCCTACATCGAATATCTGATGGCCCGGCACAATTGGCTGGCGGGCAACAAATTCTCGCTCGCCGACATCGCCGCTGCGGCGCAGTTATCTTGCATCGACTATATCGACGATGTGCCGTGGGAGGATTATCCGGAAGCCAAATCATGGTATGCGCGGCTCAAATCGCGGCCCAGCGTTCGCCCCCTGCTGGCCGACCATATTCCCGGCGTGCCGCCGCCGCGCCATTACGCCAATCTAGATTTTTAGGGCGGGATACGGTTCCCGGACTATTGGGTATTCACATCCATGCGCTCGAGGGCGGCTCGCGCGGTGTCGGCGGCGGCCGATCCCGGGGCCGAGTTAATGGCGGCGAGCCAGGCCTGCCGGGCCCCCTCGCGGTCCCCCAAGTCTTTGTGCACCATACCCAACTCGGTCAGCGCGTCGGGGTTGCTGGGATCGAGCACCAAGGCGCGCGTTAGATCGTCGACGGCGAGATCGAGAATTTCGAGCAGCCGGTACGCCGCCGCGCGAAACACCAGCGCATCCAGGGAACTGGTGTTGCGATCCAGCGCTTGGCCAAAATCGTCGATCGCATCCCATAATTCGCCAGCGCTGGCCAATACTTCGCCGCGCCGGACCCATAGCCCGGCGTTACTGTCGTCGAGTTTCAGCGCGGCGGTCAGCACCGCATAGGCGCGCGTCCCATCGCCCAGGCGTAACCAGATCTGGCCGGCTTGATCGAGAACGGCCGCGCGTTCCGCAGCGCCGAACCCGCCCATATTCTGCGCCAGATCCTCCAGCCGTTGCGCCGCTTCGTCGAGCTGTCCCAGGCCGACCAGGGCAATCGCCGTGCAATGGCGGGCTGCCGGGCCGCCGCCTTCGTCACGCCACGCGATGGCAGCCTCGAAACCTTCCGCGGGCTTGGCGCGGGCCAGCGCCATGCAACTTTGGTAGGCGCGAGCGACCGCCATTTCGGAAAAACGACTTTGCGCGTGGGCCGGTACGCGCATCGCACCTGCCAACAGTGCCGCCACGACGCCAATCCAGATCAGGCCCGTCGGTAAGCGTAAGCACCAGCTCGGCAGTCGCCCCATTGTAATCCCACTCATTATGCGCCGCGCCTTTGACCGGAATCTTTGATCGGCGCCAGGAGCACATGTAACAGTAGCCCAGCAAATCCCGAAAGTGCCGTGGCCGGCACACCATAATAGCTATAGAGCACGCCCGAAATCACGATGTCAGACACCCCTACCCTGTTCTGCTTTGGTCTAGGCTACACGGCCAGCGCTTTATCGAAGCGTCTGATGGCGCAAGGCTGGTCGGTGCGCGGCACCAGCCGCAGCGAAGCGGCCTGCGCCGAATTGACCGAACGCGGCATTACCGCCTGGACATTCGACCGGGATCGGCCGCTCGCCGATGCCGCCGCCGCGCTCGATCGCGTGACCCATATTATAAGTTCCGTGCCACCGGACGCCGCCGGTGATCCGGTGATCAACCACCATAGCGGCCATATCGCGGCGCTTTCCACACCGCTGCAATGGGCAGGCTATCTGTCGACCACCGGCGTCTATGGCGACCGGGACGGCGGACTGGTGGACGAGGCCTCCGACCGCCGGCCCGCGACGGTGCGCGGCGAACGCAGAGTGGCGGCGGAGGATAGTTGGCGCGACTTGTGGCGCGGCCATGATGTCCCGGTTCATCTATTCCGCCTGGCCGGAATTTACGGGCCCGGCCGTAACGCCCTGGCGACGGTCAAGCGCGGTCAGGCACGGCGCGTGGTGAAACCAGGCCAGGTCTTTAGCCGCATCCATCTCGATGACATATCGGCGGTGCTCGAAGCCTCGATCGCACAGCCAAATCCCGGCGCGGCCTATAATCTGTGCGACGATGAAGCCGCGCCGCCGCAAGATGTGATCGCCTATGCGTGCGCGTTGCTCGGCGTCGATCCGCCGCCGGAGGTGGCCTTCGAGGACGCCGAATTATCGGACATGGCGCGCAGTTTCTATGGTGAAAATAAGCGCGTGGCGAACGACCGCATAAAACGCGAATTGGGCGTCAAGCTGACCTATCCCGACTATCGGATCGGCCTACAGGCCTTGCTCAAGACCGAGACCGGTTGAGGCCCGCAACCCGATACGGACGCGGCAGTCAGCCGCCCCGATTCCAGCCCCACCAGGCGCAGATGGCGTCGCCCATGATCAGGCGCTTATCGTCCTCGCCGAGCCAGGGCAGCTCTTCCGTAAACATGGTGATGCATTCCCGCCAGGAGCAGGGCATTTTGGTGATGTCCGTGCCCCAGAACATACGCTGCGGCCCGAAGGCGTCATATATTTGGCGCAGGTAGGTCAGCATGATCGGGAAGGGATAGGCTTCGCTCGAATAGCCCGGCGCGCCCGTGGCCTTGACCGCCACATTGGGGTATTTCGCCAGCGCCAGCATGTCCGGCATGTGGGTCATGGCCTCGTGATCTTT
>JBLHHE010000305.1:0-3859 GCA_047616465.1 Alphaproteobacteria bacterium | reverse complement strand
GCGAACCTTTGGGTGACCAAATAAACCTGGTCGTCTATTTGAGCGAGGCGAGCACCGCGGGGATCGATCAGATCGTTGGGACCTTAGCCTGTGGCGGCGATATCGAAGGTGAAAAAGGAAATCCGCAGCGAGGGCGTTGACAATAACGGCGACGGACGGATTGACGAAAAACGGGTCTATCACTGAAGCGGACGTTATTTACGCTTTTTCCCGCAGCGCCTGGCGGTCGATCTTGCCCGAGCCGGTTTTCGGCAGGGCGTCGAGATAGACGATTGTGCGGGCGTATTTGTGGGGTAAGAGGTTGCTCTTGGCGTAAGCCTTCAGCTCTTCGGTCAACGCCTCGCCCGGCTCGTACCCCTCGGCCACAACCGCGAATGCCGTGGTCGACATGCGTTTGTCCGTAAGCTCGACGCCCAACACAGCGCATTCCTTGACCGCCGGGTGATCGGCCAGGCAGAGCTCGATCTCCAGCGGATAGACCCACTGGCCGCTGACCTTGATCAGATCGTCGGCGCGGCCACGGAAATAATAGAACCCCTCCGCATCGGTCTCGAAACGGTCGCCGGTATAGATCCAGCCGTCGCGCATGGTCTCGGCGGTCTTATCGGGCTTGTTCCAGTAGCATGGCGCGTTTGAATCGCCGCGCACCCACAATATGCCCGGCTCGTCGGGCTTGATCGGCTGACCCTGATCGTTGCGCAGCTCGACCTCGTAACCTTGCACCGGCCGGCCCGCCGCCCCGACCTTGAACGCGCCGGGCGCGTTCGAGAGATAGATGTGCAAAACCTCGGTCGAGCCCAACCCTTCAATGATGTCCAGGCCAAACCTGTTCTGCCACGCCTTGAACAGCTCGTTGGACAGGGTTTCGGCGGCGGAGACGCACAGCCGAACGCAGCTCAGATCCGCTTTGTCGCTAAGTTCATCATTGAGCAAAGCATTATAGAGCGTTGGTAATCCAAATAATATTGTCGGCCGGTAACGTTCGATGGCGGCAAACACGCTTTTCGGTTCGGGCCGCCCGGCGTTGAGCACCACGCTGGCGCCGACCGAGAAGGGAAAGGTGATCGAGTTGCCGAACCCGTAGGCGAAAAAGATCTTCGGCGGCGAGAAACAAATATCGTCCTCGCCCAGTTTCAATATCTCCTGAGCATATGAATCATGGGTGTAGGCCATGTCGTGGTGCAGATGGACGATACCCTTGGGCCGCCCGGTGCTGCCCGAGCTGTACATCCAGAACGCCATATCGTCGCGCCCGGTCTCGGCGGCGGCCAGCGCCGTCGATTGCCCCGCCAGCCAGTCGTCCCATCTTAGCGAGTTAATATCCGCTGGCGGCACTGCATCGCCGTTGGCGATTACCACTGTCTGCAATTCGGTGCCGGCTACGGTTTCATCGGTCAGCAGAGGGGCCAACCCGCTTTCGACGATCGCCACGGTGGCGCCGCTATCCTCTAAGTAATACTGGATCAAGTCTGGCGGCGAGAGGGTGTTGATCAGAACCGGCACGTAACCGGCCCGCATGGCGCCAAATATCGCCGCCGGATAGGCCGCCGTATCGTCCAACAGCATGAGAATACGGGAGAACGGCGCCAACCCCTGCCCGGCCAACGCGTTGCCCACTTGGCAGGCGACGCCGCAGAGCTCGCCATAGCTGGCATTCCCGCTATCGGTATAGACGGCGATCTTATCGGCCCGGCCGGCAGCGAGATTATCGAACAGAATTTCGCTGGCGTTATAGCGCTCCGCCACGTTGAACCCAATATCGCGGCTAATCGGCAGATCCCGCGGCACCCGGTCGGTAATATCGTTCTTTTCCATGCTTATGATTCTCTAGCTGGCCCGATGCTGCGCATAGCGCTCCATGAACTTGGGCGCAATTTTTTGCAACCGCTCGTCGCTCACCCGGCCGGTCCGGGTCATATAGCTGCGGGCAAACTCATAGGGCTCCAGAGTCCGCATCAATTCAGCCATCTGCTCGTACCAGTGGGCGCTGGCGACCGCCGCGTCGACCAGTTTCTCCAGGCGCGGGCGGCGAATTTCCTCGTAACGGGACAAGGCCGCTTGCTGGTCGGATTTATGCTCGCCCATGGCCTGATACAGCGCGATCGCATCCTCCATCGCCAGCCTTGTGCCCGAGCCGATGGAAAAATGCGCCGTGTGCAGGGCGTCGCCGAGCAGTACGATATTTCCGCTACTCCACCGTTCGTTCCAAATCTGCGGGAACCAGCGCCATTCCGACTTGTTCGACACCAGCGGATGCCCCTCCAGATCGGCGGCGAACACCCCTTCGCAATAGGTCCGGCTTTCCTTCTCGCTCATGCGGGCGAACCCCGCCTTTTCGAAGGTAGCGGCGTCGGTCTCGACGATAAACGTGCTCATGGTTGGGCTGTAGCGGTAATGGTGGGCGCAGAAAACACCATCCGCGGTCTCGCGAAACGTCAGGCTGAGGCTATCGAACAATTTGGTCGTGCCGAACCACACAAAGGGATTTTCCAGCTGGTTCTCGGAGGCCTGGAACGCTTCCCCATGGGTGCGCCGAACCGACGAGTTAACGCCGTCGGCGGCAACGATCAGATCGGCATCGCTCAGCGTGTCGAGGGACTGGACCACAGTGTCGAATTGCAAGGTCACGCCAACGCTCTCGCAGCGCGTCTGGAGCAAATTCAAAAACTCCAAACGGCCGATGGCGGCAAAGCCATTACCGTCGATCGCCATATGCTCGTCCTTGTGCACGATTTTCAGATCGGGCCACGATTCCATGTGGGGCGTCAGGTACCGGTAGGTGTCCTCGTCGTCGGCGCGCAGAAACTCCAACGCCCGGTCCGAGAACACCACGCCAAACCCAAACGTGGCATCGCGCGGATTTTGCTCGATCACCCGAATATCATAGTTTGGGTTATCCCGTTTCATCAGATACGAGAAATAGAGCCCCGCCGGCCCGCCACCAATTACCGCGATCTTCATGCTTAAAATTCCAAACCAAACATTTTACGCAAACCTGCGCGCACTATAGCAACGACGGGGCTATGATGAAGCCATGACTGGAACACGAGACGAAGCGGTCGCCCAGGCCGGACGATATTTCGACCATGGCGGCTTTGCGGCCGGGCTGACCCGGCTGGTCGCCGCGCCGACCCAAAGCCAAATCGACAACGCCCACCCGGCGTTACAGAACTATTTTGCCAAGCTGATCGGCCCGGAGCTGAAAGAATGCGGATTTACCCTCGAGATTCTCGACAATCCCGAACCCGCTGCCGGCCCCCTGCTCTTCGCCCAGCGCCATGAAAGCGCGGACCGGCCGACGGTTTTGATCTATGGCCATGGCGATGTGGTCGTCGGCCAAGACGATAAATGGCGCGACGGCCTATCGCCCTGGACCCTCACCGCCGATGGCGACCGCCTCTATGGCCGCGGCACCGCCGACAATAAGGGCCAGCATTGGATCAATATCAGCAGCCTTAGAACGGTTTTGAACGAACGCGGCAGCCTGGGCTTCAACTGCAAGATCTTGCTCGAGAGCGACGAAGAGATGGGCTCGCGCGGCCTGCGCGCCTTCTGCGACCAAGAGCGCGAACGCCTCGCCGCCGATGTGCTGATCGCATCCGACGGCCCCCGCCTCGACCCCGAACGGGCGACCGTGGTTTTGGGCTCGCGGGGCCTGGTCAATTTCGAGTTGGCGGTAAATTTACGCGAGGGCGCCCACCATTCGGGCAATTGGGGCGGGCTGATCAAGGATCCGGGCATCATACTCGCCCATGCACTGGCCAGTCTGACAGACGCCCGCGGACAAATCGCCGTACCCGAATGGCGGCCCACCTCGTTGACCGACGAATTGCGCACGCAACTCGCGGACCTGACGGTA
>JBLHHE010000304.1:0-3881 GCA_047616465.1 Alphaproteobacteria bacterium | reverse complement strand
CTTGCGGCCGACGATTGGCAGCACGGCGTATTTACCGATCAGGTCCTGGTAGCGCGGATCGTCGGGATGCACGGCGACGCCGGTATCGCCCAGCATGGTCTCGGGCCGCGTCGTCGCCACGGTGATGTAGCGGCCCGGCTCGCCCTCGATCGGATAACGGAAGTACCAGAGATGGCCGTTGACGTCTTTCTGCACCACTTCGAGATCGGAGATCGCGGTGTGCAGTTTCGGGTCCCAATTGACCAGCCGCTGGTCTTTGTAGATCAGGCCTTGGCGGTGCAGTTCCACAAACACCTTGAGGACGGCGCGCGACAGGCCTTCGTCCATGGTGAACCGTTCGCGGCTCCAATCGCACGACGAGCCCAGGCGTTTGAGTTGATTGAGGATGGTGCCCCCGGATTCTTCTTTCCAGGCCCACACTTTTTCGAGAAAATCGGCGCGACCCATGCGCTCCATGTTCTCATCGCCAAGCGCCTTACCTCGGTCGAGTTGGATGCCCTTTTCGGCGAGCTGGCGCTCAACCACCATCTGGGTGGCGATACCGGCATGGTCGGTGCCGGGCTGCCACAAGGCGTCGCGCCCCTGCATCCGCCGAAACCGGATGAGCACATCCTGCAGCGTATTATTAAGAGCGTGGCCCATATGCAGGCTGCCGGTGACGTTGGGCGGCGGAATGACGATGGTGTAGGGATCGCCCTCCGGGTTCTGGCCGGCCGCGAACGCGCCACTGTCTTCCCAACGGGCGTACTGCTTGGCCTCGATACTGGCCGGCAGATAAGTCTTGTCCAACATCGCAAATCACTTGCACACGGTTTCAAACACGCTGCTGTTTAGCGAAGCCTGTAATCGCCCGCCAGCGTTAATCGCAACGAATTGTTAAAGGGGCGCCCGAGAGGCCGGGTAACGACGCTGTTCGGCTAGGCCGATTTCGCGATTACGCGCTCGATCTCTTCGCGAACGATACGCTCTACGGTATCCGGCAGGTTGGCGTCGAGCCATTCTTTTAAGAGCGGGCGCAAGAGTTCCCTGGTCAATTGCTCCAAGGTTATATTTCCGTCGCCAATCGACGCCCCTGCGCCGATTGCGGAGACTAGGCCGGATATCGAGGCCGCGCTTTGCTCTTCGGCTTCGAACGACAGCAATGTGTCGTCTTCCTCGACCGCGGCGGGCTCGGGTTCTGGTTCCGGCTCAGGTTCGGGTTCCGGCTCTGGCTCAGCTTCTTCTAGAACCAACTCGTTGTCGTCGGAATCGTCTTCCTCGACATCGTCTTCTTCTTCGACCATATCGGTCAAAACCAAGACACCGTCGTCATCGTCGTCGGGTTCTTCTTCAGCCGCAGCTTCAACGGGTTCCGGCTCGTCGACAGCCTCTTCCTCCGTCTCTACGGCTTCTCCTTCGCCTTCCTCACCATCTTCAGAAATGATGCGGCGGATGGAGGCGAGAATCTCCTCCATCGACGGTTCTTGTTGATCAGAATTTGTGTCGCTCATGACCGGAAGCATAAGGCCAGAAAATGGTTAACAGAATTTAAACTAGGCGACCCCAATTCCCTTGGCCAGAGAAATCTCTTTCCAGGGGACAAATTAGACGCTCCGCAGCGAAGATCATTCGCCTTCAATGTCCGAGCCGAATAATTTGCCTCTTACGGCGCCAAAGTTATGTGTGGGGTCATAAACATCGACATTCAGGCTGAGATCCTGTGCCGTTAACTTACCTATTGCAGAGAGTAGCGCATAGCCACTGACGATAAGGTCGCGCCGGGCGCTCACGAGGTTGACCCGCGAATCGAGCAACTCTTGCTCCGCGTCCAAAACATCTAAGACGGTTCGCGAACCGACCTGCGCTTCCTGCTGAACCCCCTCGAAGGCTACTTCTTGAGCCCTAACCTCGGATTCGAACGCTGTGATGCGGGCTTGAGCGGCGCGGAAATCCTCCCAACTATCGCTGGCTTCCTGTTCGGCTTCGCGTTTTCTCAGCGCCAATTCCGACAATCGTTGGCTGGCCGTCTGCTTGGCCTCGCGAATACGCGAATAAACGGCGCCGGATTGGTACAACGGGACGGACAATCGAGCCGTAATCGCCTTTTCTGTATCCCTGACATCGGAGCCGGCAATATCTTTGTCCCGATCGATTGTCGCATCGAGCGTGAGCGTCGGCAGCAATTCTCCTTCGCGCAACTCAATATCCGAGCGCGCCGCGCGTTCGTTAAAATCGGCAAAGACAACGTCGGGGTTATTTTCTGCCGCCGCCGCCAAGGTATCGGCTTCGGACTGGGGCAGGTTCGGTGGCAGATCTGGCTGTTGAAGCGCCACAGGATCGCGGCCAATTGCCTTACGATAGGCGGCACGCGACGTTTCAAAATTGGCTTCGGCTGTCGTACGGTCGGCGACAGCGCGGGCGAGCCGGCTTTCCGCCTGGGCAACATCGGTGCGGGTGAGCTCACCCACCTCGAAACGATCGCGCGTCGCCTGAAGCTGCTGTTCGATGACGCCCACATTGTTGACACGCAATTCCAATACCGCCGTGTCACGCAGCACCGTGACATAGCCGACCACGCCTTCGAGCAAGACGCTTTGCTCCGTACCGATCAGGTTGCTGCGCGCCGCCGCCACCCGGTTCTCAGCACGTTCGGTCTCGGCTTGGGTTCGGAAGCCGCGAAACAGATTCTGCGAAATCGACAGGCCAACGCTCTGGGGTTGATCGGTACGATCCGATTCAACGCCAGCACCGGTTTTACGGTCGAGCGTTCGCACCCCGTAGCGGCCGCTCAAGGTCACTTGCGGACGCCAATTCGATAGGGCTTGGGGAACCTGTTCATCGACCGCGCGCACCCGCGACCGTTCCGCAGTTAGGTCAGGATTGGTCTGGTACGCCTCGGCGAGCGCTTCGGCGAGGGTTTCGGCTTGGGCCGACGGTGAGGAAAAACCCCAAACACCAGCCATTACCGCCACGCCTAGGACCGCAATACTGTGACGCGCTACCATTTTGCGGGCTTGCCCCCTGCTGAATTCGTTCGTACGCCCACCGTGCTACACGCCACACACAATTGCAAATATCTATTATCGTTCAGCATTACGGTCAAAATACGAAACTTTCCGCACGGACAAAGCCCGGCAGCATATGCGTTCCCGCATCAAACAAGGGACGGCTGGACAATGTAGCACCGCTGCGCACGTAGAGATGGGCCCGGCACAAAACACCGTTTTCACCGCCCCCGATAACCACCGCCAATCGGCCATCGGGCGCGAGTTCGTCGGATAGCGCGGCAGGCACCTCATCGACCGCGCCGCTGATAAATATCGCGTCATAGGGCGCTTGTGCGGCATAGCCCCGGTCCAGCGGCGCTTCGATAACGGCTACATTATCGATCGCCAACTCGTTGATTGCTTCGCTCGCCTGCGCCTTCAGCACCGGGTCGCTCTCGATCGCCACGACCGACCCGGCCAGCCGTCCCAGCAGCGCCGCATCGTATCCCGTCGCGCAACCGATATTGAGGACATTTGTCTCGGACGTCAGCTCGAGCGCCTGCAGCAAACGCGCCAGAACCACCGGTTCCATCAAATAGCGGCCGGGAGCCACCTCGATATCTTCATCGATATAGGCGGTGCCTTGCTTCGATTTTGGGACAAAACGTTCCCGCGGCAGCTCGGCCATGGCCGCGAGTATATGGGGATCGGTTACCCGGGTGGGCCGCAGCTGGCTGTCGACCATATTTTGCCGCGCTTCGGCTAACACGTTCATTATAGAAAGATCCTCGCAGTCGTTGGCGAATCCAGCGCAAGCGGCACGCGCCGGACTTATAATCGCCGCTCCTTGTAATAACAATTGGGTATCGCTGCACGCGTCCGAATGAACTCCGTTAAATTTTAGCGCAATAAGTT
>JBLHHE010000303.1:0-3883 GCA_047616465.1 Alphaproteobacteria bacterium | reverse complement strand
GCAACGTGTCCAATTCCTGACCTTGCGCGCCCTTGGTTGTAGTGGGGCGCTTATTCGAGGCGGCGGTGACCGCTTTTGTGGTGGATGAATGCACGGTATGAAACCGTCCCCCATCCATGCGTTCGAGCACCAGCATATGTCCACCGCTATCGACGATGGCGACGGTGACCGGGATACTAATTTCTTCCGCTTTCGCGATGGCGGCAGCCAGCATTAGCTTGGCGCCAGACGTGGTTAAACGCTGGGTCGATGCAAACGACATTTTTACTCACTCTCCCTGAACATATGCGCTGATTATTACCCTTATTCAGCCGGCGGATAATGAGTGTTGGTCTGGGTAAAGTCCACCGAGCGGGTGTGCTTCCTTAGTATTATTCCGAGGCTGGTCTGGGGGCGTTGCTAACGTAGAAATTATCTTTGTTTTGCCCTCAGTGCTGGTGTTAAATTCCTGCCATGACTCGGCGTATCGGAACTTTTTTGCACCTGTTCGGCGCGTTTCTCGCCGTGCTTGCTGTGCTGGTGGCGGTCGTCTGGAATGGCTGGACTATCCAGCAGCGCCAGCAAAGCCGGGAAAATTTCAATGCCATTTTCAAGGACAATATTAATTCCCAGACACCTGAGGCCAGCGCGCTACCTACGTTACTCCCTCAGGCCTATGCGCAAGTAAGGGCCAGTACGGAGGCGCTGAAGCGTTCGCTAATGTTTGGCGGAATTTTGGTCATTGGGGGCCTGGCCGCTTATGGTCTCGGCTGGACCGCCCGGAACGCTACTCGCCGGTCTAAAAAATAAAGGGCGGCACGGGCTCTTTAACTGGCGAGCTTCTGCTGCAGCTGTTTCTGGTTAAACCAGACGGCAAATTCATCGGGGGGGAGAGGCGGGCTGAAATAAAAGCCCTGCACCTGGTCACAGTCTTTTCGCTGAAGGAAGTCCAGCTGTTCCTGTGTTTCGACACCTTCCGCAATCACTTCAAGCCCCAAGCTCTGGCCCAGTGAAATAATCGCGCTGACAATTACGGAATCGTCTTTGTCGCCAGGCAAGCCGTTGATGAAAGACCGGTCGATCTTTAGCCTGTCGAGAGGTAGCTGCTTCAACAGTGCAAGCGATGAATAGCCGGTTCCGAAATCGTCGATCGAAACAGACACGCCCTGCCGGCGCAGCATCCCTAAGATGCTGGCTTAGGTCTCGACATTGCTCATAATGGTGTGTTCGGTGACTTCGATTTCAAGACACGCGGGGTCTATTCCGGTCTCGCTGACAATGTCGTTAAATGCACGGACCAGCATGGCATCCTTCCATCTGGCCTCCCGGCCCTTGCTTGACGACAGGCTGGTCTGGCAGGAGACTCAGAGGGCTAAAAATAAAAACCGACATCAGGGGAACGAAAGATGAGCCAGAAAATTGCCGTGCTGGGGACCGGCGCCAACGGCGCCTCTATCGCCGCCGATCTCACCAATGCAGGCCTCGATGTCGTGTTGATCGAACAATGGCCGGCCCATGTGGAAGCGATGCGGCAAAACGGCGTGCGCATCGAAATGCCCGAAGAGACGGTGACAACCCAGGTAAGGGCCTACCATTTGTGCGAGGTGTGTACCTTCGATGAACCGTTCGATGTCGTTTTTCTGGTCATGAAGGCCTACGACACGCCGTGGGCGTGTCAGCTCATCAAGCCTTATCTGAAGGACGATGGTTTGCTGGTCGGCGTGCAGAACGGCATGACCATCGATGCCATCGCCGATGTGGTCGGGCCCGAGCGCACCATCGGCTGCGTCATCGAGATATCGTCGCAAATGTTCGAGCCGGGTATCGTCAAGCGGCAATCACCGCCGGACCGTTCCTGGTTCGCCGTCGGCAGCATCGACCCGGCGACGGCGGGGCGCCAGGGCGAAATTCAAGAAATAATGTCTCACGCCGGAACGGTAGAGATTTCGTCGGATATCCGATCCGCCAAATGGATGAAGCTTATCAGCAATGCGACCACCCTGGCGACGACGGCGGTATTCGGCGTGCCGATAGCGGAAGCGGCTAACACGCCGGGTATGCGCGAGATGATGATTAGGTCCGGCTCGGAAGCCCTCAGGGCGGGCCAGGATTTGGGCTATCGCATCGAACCGATCTTTGGACTTACGGATGACGATGTGCGCAACACCAATCATCTGGTCGAGCTGCTGCTCGAGAAACTGACCAGCACGTATATTATGCCGGACACCATCACCACCGTCCTGCAGGACCATATGAAAAACCGCAAAAGCGAGGTTGGCGACGTTAATGGTTGGGTCGTCGAGGAGCAGGAAAAGCTTGGCAAGACGGCGCCGGTCAACGCCGCGATCCTCGAAATCTCGGAACGGATCAAGCGCGGTGAGGTCGAACCCGGCCCGGATAATCTGGAGTTACTCAAAACGTTGGTGTCAGAGGGCTGATTGGGTCCAGCGGTGCTTTCTCATGGTACGACAGGCTCACCATGAGGACCACATCCCGAGCGCCTCATCCTGAGCTTGTCGAAGGACGAGGGGGATGCCCGAGTTCTGGCACGAGCCCGCCAAAATTAAATTAGTTCGAAGTAGCGGGCGAGTTCCCAGTCGCTGACATGTTTGCGGAAATTGCGGACTTCCCAATCGCGGGTGGCGGCGAAATGATCGACGAAGGGATCGCCGAACCAGTCGCGCGCGTGGCTCGATTGGCCGAACGCCGCGGCGGCATCGGAGAGGGAGCGGGGCAGGGATATCTCGGGCGGGGTTTCGGCTTCATAGGCGTTGCCGGCGGTCGGCGCGGTCGGCTCGATCTCTTGCTCGATCCCGTACAGACCTGACGCCACAGCCCCGGCCAAAGCCAAGTAGGGATTGGCGTCGGCGCCGGGCAGCCGGTACTCGACGCGTTGGGCGTTCGCGGCGCCGGCAATGACCCGCAGCGCGCAGGTGCGGTTGTCGATGCCCCAACTCGCCTCGGTGGGAACCCATTGCCCCGGTACCAGCCGGCGGTAGGAATTGACCGTTGGCGCAGACAAGGCGGTGAATTCCGGCATGAGTTTTTGCTGCCCGCCGATGAAATGCCGCATATTGTTGCTGATGGCGTGATCGTTACCGGGTTCATGGAAGGCCGCGCCGCCATCGTGTGTGCGTGTGAGGGACAGATGGATATGGCCCGACTGACCGGGCTGTTGCTCTGACCATTTAGCCATGAAGGTGGCCAGCAGGCCGCGCCGCTGGGCGAGAATTTTGACTATTGTCTTGAACAGGGCAGCGCGGTCGGCCGCCGCCAACCCGCCGGTCACCATGATCGCTCCCTCGATAACACCGGGTCCCAACTCTTCGTGCAGACCCTCGAGCGGAATATCCATCGCGGTGCAGGTGTCGAGGATATCGCTGTAGAATTCCGCTAAACCGCCCGCCCGCAGCAATGAATAGCCGGTATTGCCGGGCGCAACGGGACGTAAATCGCGATAGTGCTTATCGCGCACCGAATGGGGCGTTTCCGCGAAGACGGAGAATTCAAACTCAAACGCGGCGTTGACTTGGTAGCCCATCGCCTCGGCGCGCTTCAGCACCCGGCGCAACACTCCGCGCGGGCACACCGCCTCGGCGTCGCCGGAAAACTCGCCGAGAAACAGCCACCGATTGTCTTCAAACGGGATCTGCCGGCCGGTCTCGGGCAGAACCCGCACCAGGGCGTCGGGGAAACCGCCCTCCCAACCGGATAGCGACGTATTGTCGTAAAGCTGGTCGTTGGAGTCCCAGCCCAGCACCACGTCGCAGAGCCCGAAACCCTCGCGTAGCGCGCTGGAAAATTTGTCCCGGTGCATGAATTTACCGCGCAACAGGCCGTCGATATCGAACACGCCGATTTTGACGTGTTCGTTCGTGTCCGCAAGAACCCGCGATTCTGCGTC
>JBLHHE010000302.1:0-3895 GCA_047616465.1 Alphaproteobacteria bacterium | reverse complement strand
TGCGCCACGCGCAAAAAGCGGCCGAGGCCGGCTGCGACGGGTTGATCCTGGTCTGCGCCGGCGCCGGGGGCCACGCCGGCACCCTGAGCCCCTTCGCGCTGTTGCCTGAGATCCGTAGCTTCTTCGACGGTACTATCCTGCTCGCCGGTTCGCTGTCCGATGGCCGCGCCATCGCCGCCGCGCAGATGCTCGGCGCCGATCTGGCCTATTTCGGCACCCGCTTCATCGCCACAAAGGAAAGCGAGGCGGTCGAGGGCTTCAAACAGATGATCGTCGATAGCGCCGCCAAGGACATCATCCACACGCCGGCAATCTCGGGCATTCCCGGCAGCTTCCTCAGGCCGAGCATCGAGGCCGCCGGCTTCGACCCCGACTATCTGCCGGAAAAAGGCACGCACCAGGCCGAGTTCGGCGACAATATGCAGGAAGAACGCAAGGCCTGGCGCGATGTCTGGTCGGCCGGGCAAGGCGTCGGCCAGATCGACGACGTGCCCAGCGTGGCCGACCTGGTCGAGCGTCTAAAGCGCGAATACGACGCGGCCATCGCCGACTTCAACAACCTCACCAACGCCGCAGCGGCGCAGTAAGGCCTTACGGCGCTGGGTCGTTCGGGTGGGCCTTGTCGGGCATGACGTAGGGCGCCGGCATTTCGAAGATTTCCTGGGTGCGGCAATAGCGCGGGCCGCCGAGGCGGCCGACCGGGGCCAGCTTGTGGGGGTCGATGTACTTGTCTTCAAGCATCAAATCCTCGCGCACATGCCAACGCAAAATTTGGCCGATCACCAGATGGGTCACCCATTCGTCGCCGAAATCGATCAGCCGGTCGAAGCGGCACTCCATCGCCACCGGGGCGTTGGCCAGGCGCGGCGCATCGACCAGGTCCGAGGGCACCGTCTCTAGACCGGTGGCGGCGAACTCGTCCTCGCCGGGTGCGAAATTAGCCGAGCTGGCGTTCATTTTCTCCTCCCAGCCATTGACCACGGTATGGATGACATAGCCCTTGGTGTCGACGATGTTGCGCGCCGTGTCCTTCATATTGCTCTCGCGCTCGCCGACCGAAATCGAGACCATCGGCGGGTGATGGGACACCATGGTGAAAAAGCTAAACGGTGCCAAATTGGGCACGCCGTCGGCGCTCATCGTGCTGACCCAGGCGATGGGCCGGGGCACGATCGAGCCGATCAGCAAACGGTAAGTCTGCTGATGGTCGATCTCGGCGGCGTCAAAGGTGCGGTAACTCATTTCATCTCCCAGCCATAAATATCAACGGTCGTCTTGCCGGTGCGCAGAACGTCCATCATCTCGGCCTCGCGGGCCTCGCGCGCGTTCGACGCGGTGATGGCTTCCGCGACCTGCTCGCGGGGAATGACGACAACCCCGTCGCCATCGCCGATCACCAGATCGCCGGGCTGCACGATAACGTCGCCCATGGCCAGGGGCTGGGCAAGCGCACCCTTAAAATTATGGTCCTTTTCGGTGCCGCGCATGCAAGTGCCGCGCGCAAATACCTGAAAACCCAGCCCGATCATCTCGGTCCCGTCGCGCACGCAACCATTGATCACCAGGCCGCCGAGGCCGCGCGCCTGGGCCGAAACGGTCATCACCTCGCCCCAGTAACCGGCCTCGTAATGGCCGCCCACATCGGCAACCAACACATCCCCGGGCCGCGCCTGGTCTAGCGCGTGGTGGAGCCAAAGGTTATCGCCCGGCGCGCCCTTCACCGTAAACGCCGGGCCGCAGACCCGCATGGCGCGGTCGAGGGGTTTGATCGCCGCCGGCAGGGCGCCGATCTTGCCCGCCGCCTCATGGATGGTCGATGCCGAGATCGACGCCGCGGCGGCCAGTTGTTCGGCCGATGGACGCGTAAAATCCATAAGAGAGGTGCTATCGCTCATTTTTTGTTCCCATAATTTACAATTCACGCGGACACTAACCACACTTCGTGCACATGAAACCAGCCGACGCCGTTCGGCGCATCGGGTTTGGGCACGAACAACGCGGTGGTCAGCCGGCTATTATCTTCGTCGCCGCCGGTCTGGTGCTCTTCATAGGTGACCAACACTGAAGCGGCGTCGGCGCGCCGCACGACAGCGTTGCGCACCTCGATTTTTATCGACGGCTCGCCGCCGTGGGTGATTTCCAACACATTTTCGATCATGGCCCAATCCCCTACTCCGCCGCTGGGCCGAATGTACTGCAGACCCGGATCAAATCGACGACGTTGTTCGCCAAGTACAGTGTCGCCTAGGGCGATTCGGCCAGAGAACCACTCAGCCAGGAAAGCGTGAAAGTCATGCACCTCCCGCACCGCGGCGACGGCGAGGTCATCCGGACTGAGTGTCTCTTTTGTCATGACTGGCGTTCACCGACCGGAAATGGTTTTATGACGAAGACCACCAATGTAGGGGTTATTCACTATTTATCATAATATATCCGGACCCAAAATATGAGCGGCATACTTTCTGGATTGCGCGTCGTCGAGGGCTCGGCCTTCGTTGCCGCGCCCCTGTGCGGCATGACCCTGGCCCAGATGGGCGCCGACGTCATTCGCTTCGATTTACCCGGCGGCGGCATCGACTACCGGCGCTGGCCCATGGCCGAAACCGGCCTCAGCATCTATTGGGCCAGCATGAACAAGGGCAAACGCTCGCTGGCTATCGATTTTCGCAAGCCCGAAGGCCAGGAATTGCTGACCGAGCTGATCACCGCGCCAGGCGACGAGCGGGGCATCCTGTCGACCAACTTCCCGATGCGCGGCTGGCTCGACTATGAGACATTAAAAACCCGACGTAATGATTTGATTGCAATGAATATTATTGGCAATCCAGATGGATCGGTCGCGGTCGATTATACGGTCAACGCCGCCGTCGGTTTCCCGTTTATTACGGGTCCGGGGGCGGATAAAGCGCCGGTCAATCACGTGTTCCCCGGCTGGGATGTGTCGACCGGCTACGCCGCGGCGATGGGGATACTGGCCGCCGAGCGCCACCGCCGGATGACCGGCGAAGGTCAGCACGTAAAATTATCGCTCGCCGACGTCGCTTTCGCCACCGTGGGCAATCTCGGCTATATCGGCGAAGTGCAGATCAACAACGAAGAACGGCCTAACCTGGGCAACAGTGTGTACGGCAGTTACGGCGACGATTTCGCCACCAGCGACGGCCGCCGGGTGATGATCATCGCCGTATCGGTCGCCCAATGGAAAAAACTGGTGGAGGCTACCGGGACCGCCGACGGGATGGCGCGGTTAGAGGCTGAGCTGGGTCTCGACTTTACCCTCGAGGAACACCGCTTCGAGGCGCGCGAGGCGATTGGCGCGCTGATCGGCGGCTGGTGCGGGTCCCACACCCTGGCCGAGGCGCGCGCCATGTTCGACCAGCACAATGTGTGCTGGGGGCCCTACCAGACCTTTACCCAGATGGTCGAAGAAGACCCAAGATGCTCACCGGCCAACCCGTTGTTCCAAGAGGTCGAGCAGCCGGGCATCGGCGCCTATTTGATGCCCGGTATCCCGCACCAATTCAGCGCGGCGGAACGCAGCCACCCGCGCGGGCCGCAATTGGGCGAGCATACCGACGAAATACTGGCCGGCGATTTGGGCCTCAGCGATGGCGAGATCGGTAAGCTGCATGATCGCGGCATCATCGCCGGACCCGATTGATGGACCTAAATCCCGACATAAGCTACGGCGATTGGCGACCCTCGGTCGAAACGGTCACCGAGAACATTGATCTAACCCAGGTGCGCAAGCTTGCCAGTGTCCTCGACCTCGACGAGGCGGCGTTCGACGAAGGTACGGCGCTGCCGCCCATGTGGCACTGGCTGTTTTTCCTCAACCGGGCGCCCACCGCGCAAATTGGCCCCGACGGACATCCCAAGCGCGGCGGCTTCTTCC
>JBLHHE010000301.1:0-3901 GCA_047616465.1 Alphaproteobacteria bacterium | reverse complement strand
CCACGCCCATAGGCTTGCAGATAATCGGCGAACGCCGGATTGGTGAGCAGCGGCACATGGCCAAAGACATCGTGGAAAATGTCAGGCTCTTGCAGGTAATCCATCTGCGAGGCTGCGCGAATCCATCGGGTGGCGACGAACCGTCGTTCGGCCATATGGCCAAAAAAAGCCGCCTCGGAAATCAAACCGGGCACGGCGACAATTTGCCAACCCGTCGTTCGCCCCAGCACGTCGTTCAACTTACGAAAGTCGGGAATACCGTCGGCGCAAACGCCCAATTGATCGAGCCCGGCGAGATACTCGTCGCAGGCGCGGCCGACCAACAGCCGTGATTGGCGTTCGAAAAGCTGTCGCCAAATGGCGTGATCCGGGGCGCTATAGGACTCCCAATCCTGAGCGATCACGCAATCATCGCTGTTGGCGTTGGAGCTTTGTTCGGTCGTGGTCATACTATTCCTCGACTTCCCTATAAGTAGGATGGCGAGAAATAGTTTCAATAACCATAAAGCCTGGGCGGCTGCGGCGGTCTGGCCTTAACCGACCGGCGAAACTGCTACTCGGGCAGGGTTTTATCGCCGTCGCCGAGGGGCCGTTGCATGCGCACGCTGTCGACCCAGCGGCCGAACTTGAAACCGACCGCCGTCATAGAGCCGGCTTGGACGAAACCGTGCTTGGCGTGCAATCCGATCGAGGCCTGGTTGGCGCTATCGCCGATCACCGCAATCATTTGCCGGAAACCGCGCTCGGTGCACCGTTCGATTACAGCCGACAATAGCGCCGAGCCGATCCCGGAGCCCAGCGTATCCGGTGCGACATAGACAGAATCCTCGACAGTGTAGCGATACGCGGAGCGGCTGCGGAACAGGCTGGCATAGGCAAAACCTTGTACCGCGCCGTCCATTTCAGCCACCAGATAAGGCAGATTGTGCTCGCGCGCCAAGTCGCGCCGGCGCGTAATTTCGGCGAGGTCGGGCGGGACCTCCTCGAACGACGCCAGGCCGTGGTTGACATGATGGGCGTAAATGCCCTGCACCGCCGCCAAGTCCCCTTCAGACGCGTCGCGGATTGAAAGGCGGTTTAAAACACTGTCGCCGGGCAAGATATTCTACCGGGTCGGCGCGGTTAAGCGGCGAGCGCTTGCGGCTCTAGGCCCACCAGACGTTCGGTGAGCAGCGACATATTCTCGACCACTTGGGCCATTTCCGGGCTGCGGGTATAGGTCGGTTCATACATGTACAGCCCGCGATTAATCTCGATTTGCAAGGCGTGCACGCCTTCGTCGGGTTGGCCGTAGTTGCGGGTGATAAACCCGCCCGAATAGGGCGCGTTACGCACGACGGTATAGCCCATGCCGCGCAGGGTTTCTTCGACCATCACGGTGAGGGCGCGCGAACAGCTGCGTCCATGGGCATCGCCCAACACGAAATCCACCTGCCGTCGATGGCCGGCGTCGTTTTCCATCGGTCCGCCGACCGACGGCATGGAATGGCAATCGATCAAGATGCAATGGTTGAACTTGCGCTGGGTGGTCCCGATCAGGTCTTCCAGCGCTGCGTGATAGGGCCGGTAGCACCGGTCGATCCGCTCGTGCGCCTCGGCGAAATTCAGTTTGCCGGCATAAATTTCGGCGCCGTTGGCCACGACCCGCGCGATCGTTCCCAGGCCTGCCGCGACCCGAGGCGAGCGCTTATTCACGAAACCGGGCAGGGGGTCCTCGAACATCGTGGGATCGAGCTCGTAGGGCTCGCGATTGGGGTCGACGTAAGCGCGCGGGAAAAGGGCTCTCAGCAGCGGTGCGCCATGATGGGGTGCGGGGGCGAAAATCTCGTCGACGAAACTGTCCTCCGAACGCCGGATGGCTTGTTCGTCGAGGCGTGCCGCGGCCAGGAATGCGTCCGGGTAGGCCCGTCCGCTATGGGGCGATGAAAAAACCACCGGCGCCGTTTGCTGTGCCGGCGCCAGAATCTCGATTGCTTGATCTGCATCGATTCGGGTTTCTTGATCCATGACCCTATTGATTAACCAAAACCGCGCGTCCTGTCATCCCCAGCCGCCCTCAAAATGGGGGCAAATCCGTGTCGGGACACAGTAAAACAATATACGGTATTATAGTATGATTTTAGCGGCTTTGATAATTGCTTCATAGTTTCGCAAGAACTGGTGTTTAGCCTAGAGTAGGATTGCAGTGAGGCCGTGCGAGGCCGCCACCGCATTGGGAATAATAAAAGGATCGCCACGCCATGGCGCGTATTCTGCTGGCTGAAGATGACACATCTATGCGGGAATTCCTGGCGCGTGCGCTGGAGCGCAACGGCCATCAGGTCGTGGCCGTGCCCGATGGTTTGGCGGCGCTGCACGAAGTCCACGAGCAGCCCTTCGAGCTGCTCATCGCCGATATCGTCATGCCTGGAATGGATGGCATCGAATTGTCCCACCAGGCCAACCGGGTGAATGCCGATCTGAAAGTTCTGTTCATCACCGGATTTGCAGCGGTTGCCATGAATGCCCGCGTTGAAATGGGCGAGACCAAGGTCTTGTCGAAGCCGTTTCACCTGCGCGAACTGGTCGACAATGTCGACCGCATCCTCTCTGCCGGCGCCTAGACTAGATTATTCGCCACGGCAGCCTCAGGCTTGCCATCAAACCACTGTCGTTGTAAGACGCGCGACCGGATCGCCGTTATCTTTGCGCTATTTGTCCAGCGCTTTGCCAAACCCATCGGCGGGGTCCGGCCCACCAATGTGGGGCGCGTAGCTCAGTGGGAGAGCACCTCGGTGACATCGAGGGGGTCGTAGGTTCAATCCCTACCGCGCCCACCATTCTTTCCATAGCGTGACGTTCACTGGAGCCTGATTTTTTGGGTGTTCTGGATAATTCAGCGTGGTCTTGCGCGTCGCTGTCTACCCGCAAATTCTTATAGAACGTTGCCTGTGGCCGATGTCATCTGGAGACGCCATAATGGGCGCGCAGCCGCACCTAAAGCGGTGCGCACGGATTGGCGGGAGGATATGGCATGGAACTGAAACTGGGCCGGGAAGACGAAGCGTTCCGCAACGAGATGCGGTCGTTCATGCGCGACAACCTGCCGCCGGAGATCCGCCACAAGGTCCAGATGGGCCTGGCGCTGGCCAAGGACGACTATGTTACCTGGCAGCGCATCGTCGGCCAACGGGGCTGGATGGCGCCGGGATGGCCGGTCGAACATGGCGGCACCTGTTGGTCGCCGATCGAGCGCCACCTGTTCAATGAGGAGATGGCGGCGGCCGGCGCGCCGCGCATCATCCCGTTCGGCGTCGCCATGGTCGGCCCGGTGATCATCGCCTTCGGCAACGAGGCGCAGAAGCAGCGCTATCTGCCGCGTATCCTGACCAGCGAGGATTGGTGGTGCCAGGGCTATTCCGAACCGGGTTCGGGATCCGACCTGGCCTCGCTCAAGACACGGGCCGTGCGCGACGGCGACCATTATATCGTCAACGGCGCCAAGACCTGGACCAGTTTCGCCCAGCACGCCGATATGATGTTCTGCCTGGTGCGCACCTCGACCGAGGGCAAAAAGCAGGCCGGCATCTCGTTCCTGCTGATCGACATGACCGACCCCGGCATCGAGGTGCGGCCGATCACCACCATGGATGGCGGCCAGGAAATCAACGACGTGTTCTTCGATAATGTTCGGGTGCCGGTCGAAAATCTGGTCGGCGAGGAAAACCAGGGCTGGACCTACGCCAAATATCTGCTCGGGCACGAGCGCACCTGGACCGCCGATGTCGGCCAGTCGAAGAACCAGCTCGCCCGCGTCCGCAAGATCGCCGCCGAGGAGTTGGTCGACGGCAAACCGCTGCTCGGCGATCCGGCGTTTCAGGCCAAGATCGCCGAGGTCGAAATTGATCTGCTGGCGCTCGAA
>JBLHHE010000300.1:0-3904 GCA_047616465.1 Alphaproteobacteria bacterium | reverse complement strand
GACAATCACCGTCGCAACAGTCGCCCCTAATGTCGGCTTAAAAACCATACGTTACTGGTTATGGTCGTCGACATTGTGCTTGTAGTGCTGCGCCACCAGCCATGCCTTCAGGGGACGCATCAGGGCAATGGCGCCGCCGAGGATCACCGGGATCCAAATCACCAGATGAATCCAGAACGGCGGCTTGAAAGCGAACTCGACCCACAGGGCGAGCGGAATGATAATTGCGGAGTAGACGACGATGATAAAAAACGCCGCGCCGTCGTCGGTGTTGAGGCGGGACAGATCGAGGCCGCATTCATCGCACGTATCGCGCACGGTCAGCAGGCCTTGGTACAGCTTGCCTCGGCCGCACCGGGGGCAGGCGCACCGCAACCCGGTCGCTACACTGGAAAGGCGGGGGTGAGCGTCGTCCAACGCGACGCGCCTAGAGGGCGCTCCAGACATAGACGAAGCTGAACAGGAACAGCCACACCACATCGACGAAGTGCCAGTACCAGGCCGCCGCCTCGAAGCCGAAATGGTGCTTCGGCTCGAAATGGCCCTTGGCGCAGCGCACCCCATTCACCGCGAGGAACAGGGTTCCTACGATCACATGGAAGCCGTGGAACCCGGTCGCCAGGAAGAAGGTCGAGGGATAGATGCCATCGGTGAAGGCGAACGGCGCGTGGGCATATTCCCAAGCCTGGAACAGGGTGAACAGAAAGCCCAGCCCGACCGAAATGGCAAGCATGCGCGCGGCGTGGGCCATATTGCCCTCGCGGATATCGTGATGGGCCCAGGTTACGGTAAAGCCCGAGGTCAGCAGGATGATTGTGTTGAGCAGCGGCAAATCGAACGGCTCGAAGATTTCGATACCTTCGGGCGGCCACATAAAGCCGGTGGCCTCTTTGGGAAACAGGCTGGCATCAAAGAACGCCCAGAAGAACGCCGCGAAAAACATCACTTCCGAGGCGATGAACAGCGCCATGCCGTAACGCAGGCCGAGCTGCACAAAGCTGGTGTGCAGTTTCTGCACCATCGCCTCGTCGATGACATCGCGCCACCAGCCCATCATCGTCCGCATCGTGATAACGACGCCCGGTGCGATGACCCACAGGCCGATGGTCTCTAGAAACGATTCTAACCCCGGCCCGAGCGTGTCGGGATGCAGAAACAGAACCAGGCCGAACATGGTCAAAAACGCGCCCGACGCGCCAACGATCGGCCATTTGCTGGGTTCGACCAGATGGTAGGGGTGGTTGCCGTGGCTCTGTTCGCTCATCGCAGGATGCTCGCTCGTTCGCTCTCAACGTCTCAATTGACTGAGAGGTTGTCGTTGGCCAGTTGGGCCGACTTGCGCTCGGCGTCGGCCGCTTCATTGCGGAAAAAGGTGTAACTCAGGGTGATGGTGGTGACATCGTCGAGATTTTTGTCGAACGCTATATCGGGATCGACGAAGAAGGTGACCGGCATTTGCGCTGTCTCGCCCGGCTCAAGCGTCTGCTCGGTAAAACAGAAACACTCGATCTTGACGAAATAGGGCGCCGCCTTCAGCGGGGTCACGTTGAACGTCGCGGTGCCCGTTACCGCCTCGCTGTGACGGCTTCCGGCTTCGAAAAATGCCAACCCGGTCTCCCCGACATTCAAGGTGATGAAGCGCTGAACCGGCTTGAAGCGCCAATCCAGCGCCGGCTCGATGTCGCTGTTGAAACGGATCGTGATCGCCCGGTCGGCCAGCACTTCGCCGTCGTCTGGCGCTACCAGCGCCACTAAAGGCGTTCCGGCGAAGCCGAATTGCTGGCAGAAGGCGCGGTAGGCCGGCACCATGGCGTAGGCAAAACCGTTCATACTAAGGACCAGAACAGCCAGACCGGCGAAAACGTACTTATTTCGACGACCTAGTTTGCGCCGGGAGTTTGTTTCCACACTCATCCCAATAATCCCGCCCGGGTGATGAAAACCACATAGAAGATTATGCACAACGAAACCAAAGCGATTAGTACCGCATAGTTCTTAACGCGTTGTGTGCGATGGCGTTCGCTGTAGTGACGGCGGGCCATCACAAGCTCCCCATCGTCACGACCAGGTCGGTCAGCAGTAACGCGAACAGCAAAAACAGATAGAGGATCGAAAACCCGAACATCTGACGCGCCCGCCGGTCGCCGGCTTCATCGGGCTCACGCCACACCCGGACCGCGCTGGCGATAAACAGCACGCCGAGCAACGCCGCGCCGATGGCATAAACCAGTCCGGCCGCGCCAAAGAAATAGGGCGAGACGGTCAGCGGCAGCAGTAATAGCGTGTAGACGAGCATTTGCACCTTGGTCGCGCGGCGGCCAGCGACCACCGGCAACATGGGAATGCCGGCGCGGCCATAATCGCCGCTGCGGAACAAGGCCAGCGCCCAGAAATGGGGCGGCGTCCAGAAGAAGATAATGGCGAACAGAACCAGCGGCATCGCCGCGACATCGCCGGTCACCGCGGCCCAGCCAATCAGGGGTGGAAACGCCCCGGCGGCCCCGCCTATGACAATGTTTTGGGGCGTCCGGCGCTTGAGCCAAACCGTATAGATGAAGACATAAAACAATATCGCCGAGGCCAGCAGCCCTGCGGCGACCCAATTGGTCGCCAGCCCCAGCAGGGCGACGGAAAACATCGACAACAGCCCACCGAACACCAGCGCATCGTTGGGCTGGACCCGCCCGGCCGGAATAGGCCGGTTGGCCGTGCGCTCCATGATGGCGTCGATATCACGGTCGTACCACATATTGATCGCGCCCGCGGCGCCCGAGCCGACGGCGATGCACAAAATAGCGACTAGCGCCAGCACCGGATGCAATGCGCCCGGCGCGATCACCAAACCGACAAAGCCGGTAAACACCACCAGCGACATTACCCGCGGCTTGAGCAGCTGCACGAAGTCGCCAACACCGGGCACAGGTGTCGTGACATCTATGTCGTGGCGGCTCGTTAGTATGGTTTCGGTCAATGCACTTCTCTCAACGCAAATGTCTCAACAGGCCATCAATGGGCTTCGCCGGGGTCGAGTTCGGGTAATTGCTCATGGGTGTGATGGGGCGCTGGCGACGGCACCGTCCATTCCAAGGTGGTCGCCCCCGCGCCCCAGTAATTGCCTTCCACGCGCCGCCCTTTGGTCAATGTCTGGATCACGATGTAGATGAACAGCAACGTGCCGACACCGGTGATATAGGAGCCTATTGACGAAACATAATTCCAGCCGGCGAAGGCATCGGGGTAGTCGGGATAGCGCCGCGGCATCCCCGCCAGCCCGAGAAAATGCTGCGGGAAGAAGGTCAGGTTCACACCGATAAAGGTGATCCAGAAATGCAATTTTCCGAGGGTCTCGTTGTACTGTCGTCCCGACATCTTGCCGATCCAGTAATAGAAACCGGCGAATACGGCGAACAAGGCGCCAAGGCTCAACACATAGTGGAAATGGGCCACCACGTAATAGGTATCGTGCAGCGCGACATCGATACCGGCGTTGGCCAGCACGACGCCGGTTACGCCACCGACGGTAAATAGGAAGATAAAGCCAAGCGCCCACAGCATCGGCGTGTCGAGGCGGATCGAGCCGCCCCACATTGTGGCGATCCAGGAGAAAATCTTAATGCCTGTCGGCACGGCAATGACCATCGTCGCGACGGTAAAATAGGCACGGGTGTCGACGTCCAGGCCCACTGTGAACATGTGGTGGGCCCACACGATGAAGCCGATGAAACCGATCGACACCATGGCATAGGCCATGCCCAAATAGCCGAACACTGGCTTGCGCGAGAATGTTGAGACGATCTGGCTGATGATGCCAAAGCTCGGCAGCACCATGATGTAGACTTCCGGATGGCCGAAAAACCAGAACAGGTGCTGAAACAGAAGCGGATCGCCGCCACCGGCCGCATCG
>JBLHHE010000299.1:0-3904 GCA_047616465.1 Alphaproteobacteria bacterium | reverse complement strand
CGGCATATTGTACAGCGTGCCGGCGCTGGTCTTGAGCGACAGCGGTTCCTTCAGGGTGGCGCTATGGTTCTCCAGATCGCTGCGGGCCACAGGGCTGCCGATGGCGGCAAGGTCGTCACCGATCGCATTGGCGATGTCACCCCGGTAGAAATCGTCGAGACCGGCCTCGGCCAGGCGTTCCAGAGTCGCGGCCAATTTTGCCTGGCGGAACAGATCGCCGGCTTGGGGCACCTCGCCCGCCACCAGGAACGTATTGGCAAATCCCGGGGCGGCGTCCATTTCGGACATTTTTTCCAGCGTGTTACGCCGTTGTCCGTCGGTCACCGCCATGCCGTCGCTTGCATAACCAATGGCGGCGGCCAACAACCGCGCCAGCGGCAGCTTGCCGCCGTGCTGAGCCGATAGTTCAAGCGCCGCCTGCCAGCCGGAAATCGTACCCGCCGCGGTTAGCGCCGCATGGGGGCCGCGTGGTGGAATGTTTTCGTACCCCCGGGACCGGTAGAAATCGACGGTCGCGGCCTGCGCCGCCGCACCGCAAGCATCGATTGCCACGGGTTCTCCGCCGGGCGGCGCGATGATCCAGAACCCGTCGCCGCCTATGGCGTTCATATGGGGATAGACAACGGCAATCGCGGCAGCCGCGGCGACCATCGCCTCGATGGCGTTGCCGCCATTGCGCAAGACATCGAGGCCAGCCTCGGCCGCCAGATGATGGGGCGCCACGACCATGCCGTTGGTGGCGTAAGTGGAATGGAGCATTAAACGATCCGCTGGTGAAAGGCGGCGCTACTAGTAACTGGAATTAGCGGGCGGTGAAAGGCGGGACCACCCCCATCTTTCGACAAACTCAAGATGAGGTCCTCATGGTTCGCTTGCCGAAGTATGAGGACCGGTACCGCGCAAACGAAAACGGGCGGTGACCCTGGTCACCGCCCGCTCTGAACGCGCTGCGCCTAAATTTACTCGGCGGCCTGATCCATTTCGGGGAAGTCAGCCAATTCGTCGAGGGCCGGCTTCACTTCTTCCATGAAGATCTTCATCTGCTTGATCATGTCGTCCTTCGGCGTCTGGGCGTAATGATAGATCAAGGTGATGTATTCCGCCGGCAACTGCTTCCATTGCGCGATATAACTGTCGCGCACTTCAGAGACCGTGCCGTGCTGGAACAGACCGGTCTTATCCATTAATCCCAAGATCTCCCCCCGATCGGTCGTGTCCTTGCCTGTCCATTCGGGGAACAGGGGACCATAGAAATTCATGAAGATATCGCTCGTCCAATCCATCGCCATATCAGCGCCCTCTTCCGAGGTTTCGCCAATATGGGGCCAGCGCACGATCGCCTGGTTCTGCCCCGGTGCGAAGTTGAAGCCATGTTGGTTGGCGACCTCGGTGTAACGCGGACCATAGGTTTCACAGCGCCCAATACTGGAAAAATAAGTCGGCACGAACCCACGGGCGCCTGCATATTCAACGGTCTCGATGCTGGCATTGCTGGCAATGAACACTTTGGGATGGGGATTGGTGTAGGGCGCCGGCACCACGCAGATTTTGCGCAATTTACCTTCGTCGTCCATCTCGCCGGGGGCCCCCAATTGGCGCGTGGCATCGCCCATGAACCAGCCTTCCAGGCCTTCGTCATGGGGATAGGGGTATTCCCAAAGGTCGCTCTTGTAATCGAAAGATTCTTCGGTCCAGGCCTTTTGCACAATATCGACCTGCTCTTCGAATATATCCCGGTTTTTCAAGTCGTCGGCGCTGCCGTCGGACATGGTGGCGCGGGTGCCTATTTTCTGGCCCAGCACATTGGTCCAGCGCGCCTGATAGCCGCGCGCGAAGCCGACGAAGCAACGCCCCTTGGTGATGTGGTCGAGGGTCGCGGTTTCTTCGGCAACGCGAATGGGATCGTCGACCGACATGACGTAGCCCAAGCTGCCAATTCTGACTTTCTTCGTCAGTCCGGCCCAATAGCCGGTATTCATGCCAATCGACGGGCCAACCTCATAGCCTTCGGAATGGAAATGATGCTCGATGGAAGAGACGCCCCATACGCCCAAATCATCCATCGCATGGAGGATGTCGGGCATGCCGTCCATGGCCTCTTGGAAACGCTCTTTGTTGCGTCCCAGGGGACGTAGTTCTTTACGTTCCTGCGTACTCTCGGCACGAAGCACCGGATACATCTGAACCATGACTTTTACCATGATTGTCCTCCTTGTCGGCCCGCCTCAAATGCGTGCCTGATTTTTACTGTTTCGATTTATTTTCGACTACGCAACCTTATTGAAACTGATATCGCTGTAGCTATCTTCCACCGGAATGCGGATGGTATTTATGAACCGCGCCAGCATACCGTAATAGCCGATCATGATGGTTAGATCGACGAAACCGGCGATGCCAAAATCCGCTTTGAGGGTATCAACCAAAGCATCGTCGATGGGTTCATTTTGGGTCAGCATACGCGCGTAACGCACAGCAGGCCCGACCGGCGATGGCTCGGCCTCCAGCTCAGGTGTTCCGATTTTCGCCAGCCGCTCCGGCGTCGCGCCAGCCCGTTCCGCGACCCGCCAATGGTGCTTCCACTCATACTCGCAGCGCATTTCCTGGGCCACGGTCATGATGACCAGCTCACGCAACACGTCGTCGAAATCGGTGTTGTAACGAACATGAGCGCCAACCGGGGTAACGACCGACATGGCGCCGGGGCTATTGGCCAGCAGGGCAAACACGTGGGGCATGACGTCGAAGCCCCTTGTGCGCAAAATCTCGTCCCAGGCATCGAGATATTCAGCCGGGCAATCTTCTCTTTCCATGCGCTCCAGGCGCGAACCTTCTAAAGGTGTCGTCACGGTTTAGTCTCCCCCGTTATTATCGTTTTTCTGTGCGCACCCGATGGTCGCCACGCGCACTTTCTTTGTTGTGTTCCAGCAAACCATTTTCGCGCCATCGCCGTCAACGCGCGATCGTCTACATAGTGATGCAATAAAGCCAAATCGGCGGCAATTATGCTACAGGCGTGGAATAGACTCAAAAATTGGGGGTGCCGCTCGTGCCCGAGCAAGTTTCTGCCAAAGCCGTCGCGTTCGCGTCGTCGATAATTGTTGTCGCCCTTACCTTCGTCCTATTGATCGAGGGCCGCGACCTGCTGATCCCGATCGCCGTGGCGATCATGATCTGGTACCTGCTGAACGCGCTGGCCCGCGGCTTCCACGCACTGCCCCTGGGCAATTTCCACCTGCCCGGCTGGATATCGATGTTATTGGCTATCGTCACGGTTTTGATCGGCCTCGGGCTGGTCGCCGAACTGATCAGCGATAATATCGGGCAAGTCAGCGCCGCCGCTCCCGGCTATCAGGCGAATATCGAAGTGCTGATCGCCAAGGCCTCAAGCCTCGCCGGTTTCAAACAGCCGCCCGATATCGCCGCCGTGTTTGGACAAGTCGATCTGCGCACTCTGGCCACCCGGTTCGCAAGTGCGGCGGCGGGCTTCGCCGGCAGTTTCGGCATCGTGTTGATCTATGTGATGTTCCTGCTGTTCGAGCAAAAGAGCTTCAACAAGAAATTGCGCGCGCTGTTTCCCGACAGCGAGCGCCGTGAAGAGATGCAAAGCCTGCTGCACCGCATGCAACAGCAAATCCAGACCTATGTCGCCATCAAGACCCTGACCAGCGTGCTCACCGGCGTCATCAGCTATGGCGTGCTCAAGATCGTTGGCGTCGATTTCGCCGAGTTCTGGGGCTTCATTATTTTTCTGCTCAACTTCATACCGACGGTCGGGTCGCTATTGGGTACCATCTTCCCGGCGCTGCTGGCGCTTATCCAGTTTTCGACACCGTTCGAGTTTTTTATCGTCCTGGGCTGTGTCGGCGCCATTCAGTTCCTCATCGGCAATGTAGTCGAACCGCGG
>JBLHHE010000298.1:0-3909 GCA_047616465.1 Alphaproteobacteria bacterium | reverse complement strand
AGTATTTTTCTTTTGGCGGAATCCGCCTCTTGAGACTGGGCATCGAATAGCTTGTCTAACTCGCGATCAGTATAACCCGAATAATTCTGCGGGCTGCGGTCTTTCGAAATAAGTTTCTGCAGCATCAAGGTTGGATCCGGCAGAAAGTTCGAATTGAAATCGATCGTCGCGTCGAACCCGCCGTTTTTACGTATAGCCGCCCACTTGGCGGTCGGGTTCGAGACCAATTCCGGATTCAAACCACAGGCCTTCCATTGCGAAAACAGGAAGATCGCGAAATGCTCATAGGGATGGGCAACCGAGCGGTTGTTGTAGACAAATTTGAGCCCTTCGTGCCCCGCCTCTTTGAGAAGCCGCTTTGCCTCTGCGCGATTTGCTTTTAGATCGCGGCCAAAGCCTGGAAATGCCTCCAGCTCTTTGGGGGTTAAAGCCCATTCCGACCCCGGCAGCAGATTTCCGGTCGGATCGGGTGCTGTCCAGGTAATTTTGGCGAGATTGGGAAACCCATTGTATCGATCGATACAGAGTGACAGAGCTTGACGCACCCTTTGATCTTTAAAGGGCTCAAAATTGGAATTGAGCGTCACCATCATTAGCGACAGCATGGGCATGGTCTGGAAAGCAACCTTGTCGCCCATCTGCTCTTCCAACGACTTGCGGACTGGCGGAACGGCGGCGCGCCACTCGGCCATAATTTGCCCGCCGACCATGGGGTTTAAGATCTCTTTGATCCGAAACGATACGGTGCCGTCCAAATAGACGTTATCGAAATGATAGTCCTCGTAGCGCTTCGCGACCCATTTTTCACCGGGAACATGTTCGACAAACCGGAACGGGCCCGTGCCGTTAACATTTTTCTGAGGAAACCTCGGGTCCGCCGCAAGGTCCTTGGCCGAGTAGATCACATTGTAAGGCGAGCCGAAGCCTTGCATGATAAATCCGTCGGTATGTTTGAGCTTGAAGACGACGGTGAAGTCGTCCGGCGTGGTTACCGTGTCGATGCTGCTAAACAGAGCAAGACGCGCCGAAACCACACCTTCTGGCGGATTACGCAAACGATCGTAGGATGCCTTAACGTCGGCCGCGGTCAGCGGCGTGCCGTCATGGAACTTGATGCCCTTGCGGATCTTGAAGGTGTAGGTGAGCGAATCATCGGAAACGGTCCAACTCTCCGCCACATCTCCCTCGAGTTCGGGAAATTTGTCCCAGTTGAATGTCAGCAACGTGGAATAATGCTGGGGCAGGTAGTGCATCACGCCATACGCGTTGGTGGCGTGGATATCGTAGGTCTCTGGCTCGGCTTTCACGCCGTAGACCATGGTGCCGCCCTTTTTCTGAGCTAAGGCTTCTGTGGAGAAGCCAACTCCCGACACTACAAACGCCGCCGCCGCGACGCCGATGAGCAACTTTTCAACAATTTTTTGAACAACCATCGTTTCTCCCTTTCTTATCTTATTTTTCCTGGTTTCCTGATTTTCGTAGTTACAAACACATGACCACAGGATTATTTTTTAGAACCGCTAACCAGCGCTAGCGATCATCTCAAGGGCCAAATCGAGATTTTTGGGGTCGGGTTTCAATGTCCCCGATTGAATCTGTTGCGTAATATCGACGATTGCCGCGTTCATCGGTGCTGATCTTCCGACCCGCTCGCTTTCCTCGACAACCAATCCGTTAATGACGTCCACTTCGCTGCGCCGTCCCTTGATGTGGTCCTGCAGGACGCAGTCACGACACATCGGGCCGACATCGGCCGCGAGTTTGTCCAATAACAGCTCAAGGAAGCTATTGGTGTTTCTAAGGTCGTCTTTGGTAAGACCGAAAATAGGCTCTACTTTGTAGCCCCGTTCCTCGCCAATGGTCAGCGCCTCGGCGCCAATTTTAAAGATCAGTTCGCGCATGCCAGGAAGCTTCATTCCCTCTTCCGCACGAAGTCCGACCATCGCCAACGGCCCCAGACACATCGTGTTAATGACAAGCTTCATCCATTTTGCAGACATCACGTTTTCGGAGATGGTAACCCGGCCAACATGGCTCAGAAGCTCTACGATTTCCGGCACCCGGTCGGCTGTGGACTCATCCAGGCTGCCGATACCAAACCAGGTCTTGTTGGGCGGGGTGTTTCGTTGCACGTGGCCAGGGGTAAATATCTCCGAGGACAGCTCGACAACGCAGCCAAGCGTACGCGCTGGCCCGACGATATCGGCAATATCGTCGGCGGTCATGGCGTTTTGCATGCCAATCAACAGGCCGTCGGGTTGCAGGTATGGCTTGATCAGTTCGCACGCCCAGCGCGTGTCATAGGCCTTTGTGAGAAGGAGGACGACGTCAAATTTCTGGTTCATTGAGGCGAGATCACACATGTGATGCGCCTTTACGGTGACGTGCAGTTCCTCTTCCGGCATGGAAATGCGCAGGCCGTCGCGGCGCATCGCCTCGACATGCTCCGGCCATTGGTCGATCAGCACGACGTCGTACCCTGCTTGGGTAAGATCGGCCGCGGCGCAGCTACCGTTCGCGCCGGTTCCGAGAACCGCTATTTTTTGATCCACTCTCTTCCTCGAATTCGTAACTGTTCTGTTCGCGAATTGGTCCTGTTAAGCAGCTTCCGCAGCGGCGCTTGCGCGCTCGTTAAGATCGTCAAATTCCTCGGGCCAATTGTCGGCCAGCCAGCGCAGATAGGTCTTTATGTTTGCCGGATCGATGCGCACCGTCCCTCTAATTTTGTCGATCTCCGGCTGATCTTCGATGGTCAAGGCGAGCGAATCGTTGATGCGGTTGATCATGTTGAACATGCCGCAGATCAGCGTCAGCTCGACGATCTCGGCGTCGCTATATTGGTCTTTGACCCGGGCGTAGACATCGTCGCGCGCCCGCGCCGTGTTCTTTGTCATATGCTCGGCCCACTCGAGGGCGGCTCTCTCGCGTTCGTCAAAAAGATCCGACGTCAGGTAATCGTCGGACGACATGGCGATCACCTGCTCATGGGTAATCCCTGCCGCCTCGCCGAGCGCGGTGTTGTGGGCATAGCAATAGTCACAGCCGTTAACGTGGCTGGTCTTGATGATGACCATTTCTTTGAGTTTGCCCGACAGACGCGCGCCAGGCCATTCGCGTTGGTTGGCGGCTTGGAATGGCAAAAACAGCATCGCGAGGTAGGGCGCATGGGCCAGGGTGCGATAAGCGTTCGGCACGCGGCCAACCAGACCGGTCACGGCGCCATAGAAATCCTGCAGCTCTTCGGGAGCGTTCTCAGGATTGATAACTGGAATTCTCGCCATCACGCAGTCTCCCGTTTTTTTATTGATTGTTGGGACCGGCACCCGATCATGCCCCCAAAACACAGACACCGGTACCAATAGGCTACGCAGCCTGGGTGATAACCGCAAATAGCAAGATGTAATGGCAGGTATCTAAATTTCCTATGACTGGATTATTTGAGACGCCGCGCCCGCTCCTTCCGTTGTTGACGGGATCGCGCTAGGCTTTCCCTATCGCAACATGGGAAGAGGCTCGAGATGGCCGAAATAACGGTGCCTTACGAATATGACGGCAGGCAATTCGAGGGGATGCTGGTCTATGACGACAGCATCGCAGCAATGCGCCCGGCCGTTTTTATGCAGCCCGACTGGTTCGGCGTCTGCCGTCATTCGACCGACATGGCGCTAGAGGTCGCCGGCACGGACTATGTCGTGATGATGGCCGACATGTACGGCGTCGGGTATGGCGAGCGCGAAAAAACCGACGACGAGTTATTGGCGAGTGCGACGGGAGTTCGCGGCGATCTCAAACTCATTCTCGGGTGCGGCGCCACCGCCTATGAGGCGCTGACCGCCGAAGCGAACAAGCTGGGCCTAATCGATGCCGGCAAGATGGGCGCCATCGGCTTTTGTATGGGCGGCGGCTTCG
>JBLHHE010000297.1:0-3912 GCA_047616465.1 Alphaproteobacteria bacterium | reverse complement strand
TTCTTCGCCGCGCGGATCGGGGGTGCGCTCGGGCATCTCGCTGGCGGGAACAAATCCCGCCGCCGGTGCGACCACTGTCGCGGCGGGGGCCGGCTTGGCCTTTGCGCCACCAGCGATATGAGCCAGCACATCGGCCTTGGTGAGGCGGCCATCCTTGCCGCTAGCGCTAATTCCAGCCGGGTCGAGGCCGTTCTCGTCGATCAGTTTGCGTACGGCAGGCGCCAGTGGGTAGTCCAGATTGGCGGCGGTCGTGGCCGCCGGTGTCGGTGCCGGTACTGGCGCGGGGGCCGGCGTGGGGGTGGCGGCAGGGGCGCTGACCGCGGCAGCGGCACTGGCGCCGGCCGCGATCTGGCCGACAATGGAGCCAACCTCAACATCGGTGCCTTCTTCAGCCAGGATGGCGCTTAGCGTTCCGGCGACGGGCGCCGGCAGTTCTGCGGTGACCTTGTCGGTTTCGATCTCGACCAAGGCCTCGTCCATGGCGACCGCGTCGCCGATCGATTTGAGCCAACGGCCGACGGTCCCTTCAGTAACCGATTCGCCCATCTCGGGGACGGTGATATCGACGGTCTCGCCGCTCGGGGCGGCGCTCTGAACTGGGGCCGGCGTTGATTGAGGTTCGGGGCTCGCCGCAGGGGTGGGGGTTGGTTCTGGCGCCGTTGCCGTGCCGTTTCTCTTGACCGGAGCGGCTATCGCGCCTTCGCCCTCGGCGATGGCGCCGATAATCGCGCCGACCGCAACGTCGGTGCCTTCTTCGGCGGCGATCTCGCTCAGGGTTCCCGCTGCCGGGGCTGGAATTTCGACGGTTACCTTGTCGGTTTCGACCTCGACCAGGGGTTCGTCGATAGCAACCGTGTCGCCGACCTGTTTGAACCACCGAGCGATGGTGCCCTCGGTGACCGATTCGCCCATTTCAGGGATGATGATTTGCGTTGCCATGATCGAATATCTCTTCGTAATCGCGGGCGGGGTCAGCCGGTGAGCGCTTCGTTGACGAGGTCGAACTGTTCCTTGCGGTGCCGCGCCAGGCTACCGGTCGCTGGAGAAGCGGATTCGGGGCGGCCGACATAACGGGGCCGGGTTTGCTTCGCCTCGATTTTCATCAAAACCTCTTCCAGGCGGCGGTCGATGAACGTCCACGCGCCCATATTTTGCGGCTCTTCCTGGCACCAGATAATTTCGGCGTTGGGGAAGCGGCCAAGCTCTTCGATCAGGGCCTGGCAGGGGAAGGGGTACAATTGCTCGAGGCGCAGGAAGAAGACATCGCGAAGGCCCTGCTTGGCGCGTTCTTCGTACAGATCGTAATAGACCTTGCCCGAGCACAGGACGACGCGTTTGACCTCTTTGTCGTCGCATAATTTTTCGTTGTCGTAGAGCACCCGGTGGAAGGTCGTACCGGGACCGAAATCGTCGAGCTCGGAGACGCAGAGCTTGTGCCGCAGCAGGGATTTCGGCGTCATCACCACCATGGGCTTGCGGAAATTCCGGCGCACCTGGCGGCGCAACGCATGATAATAGTTAGCGGGGGTGGTGATGTTGCAGACTTGCATATTGTCTTCCGCGCAAAGCTGCAAATAGCGCTCGAGACGCGCCGAGGAATGTTCCGGTCCCTGGCCCTCATAGCCGTGCGGCAGCAACATGACGAGGCCCGACATGCGTAGCCACTTCGATTCGCCCGGCGCGATGAACTGGTCGATGATGACCTGGGCGCCATTGGCGAAATCGCCGAACTGCGCCTCCCAAAGCACCAGGGCATGGGGTTCTGCCTGGCTGTAGCCATACTCGAAACCGAGCACGCCGAACTCCGACAGCGGGCTGTCGATGCATTCGAACGGGGCCTGGCCGAACCGGATATTATTCAACGGAATATGCCGCTCTTCGGTTTCCTGGTCATAGAGAATGGCGTGGCGTTGGGAAAATGTTCCGCGGCCGACATCTTCGCCCGACATGCGCACCGGGGTCGCTTCGCATAGCAGGGTGCCGAACGCCAATGCTTCGCCGGTCGCCCAATCCAGGCCGGTGCCCGTGTCGAACATCTTTGCCTTGGCCTTGAGTTGGCGGATGATTTTCGAATTCAGCTTGGCGCCGGGCGTTGGCGTCGAGAGGGCGTGTCCCACCTCTTTCAGTAACTCGATCTCGACCGCCGTTTCGCCGCGCCGTGCTTCGCCTTCGGCAAGCCCGATATTCGCCCAGCGGCCTTCCAGCCAGTCGGCTTTGTTGGGCCGGTAGCTTTTTGCCGCCTCGAACTCGATGTCGAGCTGGTCGTGGAACTCTTCGACCATACGGTCGCCGCCGCCCGCTTCCAACACGCCTTCGTCTTCGAGCTGTTTCGCGTAGATCGCGCGCGTCGTCGGCTGCTCGGCAATTTTCTTGTACATGATCGGTTGGGTGAAAGCCGGCTCGTCGCTTTCGTTGTGACCGGCGCGGCGATAGCCCCACATGTCGATGACAACATCGGCCTTAAATCGATAGCGGTATTCGGTGGCGAGGCGCGCCACATGCATCGAGGCTTCCGCGTCGTCGCCGTTCACATGGAAGATCGGCGCCTGGATCATCTTCGCTACATCCGACGAATAGGGCGAGGAGCGCGCCTTGGTGGGACTGGTTGTGAAACCGATCTGATTATTGGTGATGATGTGCAGCGTGCCGCCGGTGCGATAGCCGCGCAATTGGGACAGATCGAGGGTTTCGGCGACTAGGCCCTGGCCGGCGAACGCCGCATCGCCGTGCAGCAACACACCGACCACCTGTTCACGATCGGCATCGCCGCTCTGCCGTTGTTTGGCTCTGACTTTGCCCAAGACGACGGTGTTGACCGCTTCGAGATGGCTGGGATTGGGGGTCAGAGACAGGTGGACCGTGTTGCCGTCGAAGGTGCGGTCGGAACTGGTGCCGAGATGATATTTCACATCGCCCGACCCCATAACGTCGCCGGGGTTTGGCGAGTTGCCTTCGAATTCCGAGAACATGGCGCGGAACGGCTTGTCCATGAAGGTCGCCAGAACGTTCAGCCGGCCGCGATGGGCCATACCGATGACCAGCTCGCGCATGCCAAGCTGACCGCCGCGCTTGACGATTTGCTCCAGCGCCGGGATGAGCGTTTCGCCGCCTTCCAGCCCGAAGCGCTTGGCGCCGGTGTAGCGTTTGTCGAGGAATTGTTCGAACACTTCCGAGCGGGTCAGGGCCGCCAGGATCGCCTTTTTGTCGGGCGCCGGGAAATCGGTCCGGCTGGCTGAGCCTTCCATGCGCTCCTGGATCCAGGCTTTTTCTGCCGGCCCTTGGATGTGCATGTACTCGGTGCCGATGGACCGGCAGTAACTGGCGCGCAATTCCTTGAGGATCTGACGCACCGACGCGGCTTCGAAGCCGAGCATGTAGTTGATAAAGATCGGCCGGTCGAGATCGGCATCGGTGAAGCCGTAGGTCGCGGGATCGAGCTCGGGGTGGGGGTCGGGCTTGGCCAGTCCCAACGGGTCGAGCGATGCCGCTAAATGGCCGCGGACGCGGTGCGAGCGGATCAACATCAGCGCGCGGATGGAATCGAGTGTCGCCTGGCGGACTTGGTCGGGCGCGGCTTGCGGACCGGCATAGGTCAACGGTGCTGCCGTTAGCGCCGTTACTTCCGTTCCCCACAACCGTGGTCGTTCGGGGCGCCCAACTGGCGCCGCGCATTTCCTCTAGAAGCTCGCGCACATCGTCGTGCAGCGTGGCGAAATAGTCGCGCCAACTGGGGTCTATGCTGTCGGGGTTCTCAAGAAATTTGGCATAAATTTCAGCGACGTATGTGGCGTTGGCGCCATTCAGAAACGACGTTTGTTCGATTAAGCTGCTCATTTGTCATACGCGGCCTTCTGCCACGTTCTCCAATGGTGCAGCGCCTTATATGGGCGTTGCGTTGTGCCGCCGCTAGCC
>JBLHHE010000296.1:0-3917 GCA_047616465.1 Alphaproteobacteria bacterium | reverse complement strand
CGGCTGTTTCAACGTCGATCACAGCCGGCAGCGGCAGGTCGAGATCGGCGTCAACGGTGCCGAGCCAGGGCTCGACCAGGGCGCGTGTGGCTTCGGCGCTCAGAGGTTCGGCCTGGGCAATGCCCGGTGTCGCACCTAAGGCGTCGACCAATCGCACCAATGTTTTCGGGCTCGCTACGTCGGCCGGCACCTGTACCGTAATACGGCCGGTCAAATTGTTATCCCAACGGTCGATAGCCCCGCCGACGGACGTCGCCGCGGCCAGCGCAAGGGCGCCCAGAAAAACCATCAAGGCCACGATCCAAGGCACAAACCGCGTCGCTTGATCGCGTTCGAAGGGCAAGTCTGCGCGAAATCGGATCATGAGACCGCCTCGTAACGCTGCTTGCGTCCGGCGACGATATCAAGCTCGCCATCGTTGAGCCGAAGCACCGGATGGCCGAATTTTTGCAACAACGCTTCGTTGTGAGTGGCGATGACGATCGTCGTGCCCGTCTTGTTGAGTTCTTCGAACAAATACATCAACCGCAATGCAATGTGATCGTCGACGTTACCTGTTGGCTCATCCGCGAGCAGGAGGCGGGGCCGATTGATAATCGCCCGGGCGATGGCCACACGCTGTTGCTGGCCGCCCGACAATGTCGGCGGTTTCGCATTCAAATGGTCGCCCAAGCCCACCCAAACGAGCAACTCGCGAACATGGTCTTCAATGGTGCTCTGTTTGATATTGGCCACGCGCAACGGCAAGGCGACATTCTCGATGGCGCTCAAATGATCGATCAGCCGGAACTCTTGAAAGACAACGCCTATTTGACGGCGCAACTCGGGCAACTCGGACCGCGGTGTCAGAGAAATATCGTGACCCAGAAGATGGACCAGGCCACGGGTCGGCCGCAGCGCCAAATACATCAATTTGAGAAGGGTGGTTTTTCCGGCACCACTGGGGCCCGTGAGGAAATGGATCGAACCAGGTTCCAGCGCGAAGTTTATATCGCGCAAAATCTCCGGTCCGATACCGTAGCGCATTCCGACGTTTTCAAAACGCAACACGGCAGTGACGGCTCCCTTGTTGCCGGCGTTGAGGCACGAGCAATCCCCGGAAACGGACCGACTCGGAGCTTCATTCGGAATCAAGTTGGCACGTCGCTAAGCCTCCGTAAAGACGGTGTAGGCGGCGGTGGGCGCGCCCGCGCTGGCCCGGAAGGGTAGTTTGATAATTTTGGCCCTTGCGGTCTGTGCCCATTTGCTCGAAATTCCCATCAATGCGATGGAGTCGTGTGGCGCGCGAGGGTGCGATGCGCGGTACGCAGCTTGGCGGAACCTCTATGATTCTCGGTTGTCCAGAGTGCAATACTCGATTTGCGATTGACGCGCAGGCTTTGCGCCCCGATGGGCGGCGGGTGAAGTGCGGTAAGTGCGATCATGTGTGGTTCGAAGAGCCGCCAGCCCCGAGCGCGGCAGAGCCGATTAGCGTCACGCCCTTGGAGCCCGAAGAACAGTCATCGATCCCGACTCCGAATTTGCCGGCGCTCACGCGAGCGGATCAGAAACGTACGGCGGGTGCGGCGTGGGTTCTGGTTTGTTTTTTGGTGGCCGTCGTCGTGTCGCTGGCGTGGTTTGGCCGCGAGTCGATTGCCCGAGCCTGGCCCGTCGCTGAGACAATCTATGCCTCGGTTGGCGTCAATGCCTTTCCCTTGCCTGGTGAGGGCCTCAGCGTTGATATGGAAGTGAAACGTGTCGAGGAGGCACTCCAACTCATCGGTGAGGTGGTGAATACGACCGATGAGAGCATCACCTTGCCGCCGATTTACGCGGTTCTTGAGGATGCCACCGGCAAACAATTGCGGCACTGGCAGTTGGCCGTCGAGGCAAAAATACTCGGTCCCGGCGAAAAGGTGCCTTTTTCCACAGAAATCGACACGATTCCTGAAGGAACCGCAAACGTTAGTGTTTTGTTTACTATTCCTGACGACAATCAATAAACCGTTAATCGACGCGCGATTCGGGCTCGTTTCGGGCAAGTTTTCTGCGGTCCGATACGGTTAATTCACGCGACCAGATAGGGCGCGTGGTGTTTGTAGTCGGCGGCCCTGCCTAGTGGTGTCGCTTCTCGGGGGAGGAGGCAAGAAGTCCGTGGCACGAGTTTTAATTGCAGAAGACGATACAGCGGTGCGTGAATTTGTCAGCCGTGCGCTGGCCCATGGCGGCCACGAAGTGGCGACGGCCGAAGACGGCTTGGAAGCCTTGAGTGTATTGAACGGCTCAACCTTCGATTTGTTGGTGACCGATATTGTTATGCCCAACCTCGATGGTATCGCCTTAGCGCTGAAAGTCGCTAAGGATTACCCTGCTATGCCCGTTTTGTTGATGACCGGTTATGCTGCCGAACGCCAGCGGGCGCACAACCTCGATGTGCTGATCCACGACGTCATCACCAAGCCGTTTACGCTGAATGAGATATGCGAGGCCGCCGAGGAAGCCCTGGCGAGCCATGAGCCGGCAACGGCGCCTTAAAAGCGCCGTAACAACCGCAGAAAATATTCGATTTCGCTCGGCGAACGACCTTGTTCGCGTAGCCGCTCGCGTAGGTTTCGCTGGATCTCCAGCACCCGTTCGGCGCCGAGATTACCCTCTATATTTTCTCTTCGACCGTCGGTGGCGAAGCCATCGCTACCGTCCGGCGGCCGTAGCCGACGGCCCAGAGGGTCGCGGCCTTCCTGTCCGGGGATTTGCATAAAGCCTTGCCCTGGAAATGGGCCTTGACCGGGGCCGGGTTGCATCTGTGATGCCATGTTTCGGCCCGCTTGACGCAGTTCTTCAAGCGCCTCGGCCTGGGACGATAGCGCGCCTTCAGATTGCCCCCGGCTGAGCGAACTTTCCGCATCACGCATGGCGCGTTCGGCGTCGCCGAGATTCTGTGGAATTTGCCCGGTGCGCTCGCCCAACAGGCGCATCAATTCGCCAAGTTGCCGGCGCAGGGCATTTTGTTCTGCCGCGTCCGCCGCAGATTGTTGCGGCGCTTCCCGGTCCTGCTGTTGCTGGCGGAAATTTTGGTCATAGAGTTCTTGTTGGCGGCGCGCGATGTTTTGCAGCTCGCGCATCATTTCCTCGGATTGCGACGGGCCCTGCTGTTGGTTGGCCAAGGGCTGGTTTTGCAGGTTCTCCAACAATTGCTGCAATTGGCTCAACAATTGTTGCGCGGCCTCCCGGTTGCCGGTGCGCGCCTGTTCCTCGATCTGGTCGAGCATCTGCTGCAACCCTTCCCTATCGATCAAGTTGGCGCTGTTGTCGGTCTGGGGCAGGTTCGTGACATCGAGATCTTGCAATTGCTGCTGCAAATTTTCCGCGAAAGCTTGCAGGAAACGGTCGAGCGCTTCGCGCAACTCGTCCATCAACTGAGCGATTTCGAGCTCGTTGGCGTTCCGGGCAAGGGCCTCTTGGAGCCGTTTCTGAGCGTCGCGTAGATCACGCTCGGCGAGGGATAAGGTGCCGTCTTCGACGCGCAACGCGGTTTCCCAAAGCAACGTTTGGACCGACTCGATGGCGTCCTCTTCGCCGTTGTGCACCAGGCGCGAGCGCGCTGCCATCAGCCCGAGGAATATGGTTACGTCGTTCCCGTATTGGTCGGGTCTGGCGGCGATGCCGTGCAATTCCCGCGCAATTCGCAGCCGTTGGTTATTTGCCAACGTGAGCGCACGGCGCTGGGCGATGATTGCCAGCGCGACGGGATGATTGAAAACCCGTTCCGGCAACTTAACCGACAGCCGGTCGGAGCGACCTTCCTGCCCGGGGCCGTCCGTGGCGACCAATTGGACGGAGACGTCGAGGCCCGCCCACGGATGCGCGGTCAAATCGTGAAAGCTCGCCCCCTCGCCATCGCGCGGATTGCCGATCGGGGGCGGCAGGTCGATGACCAG
>JBLHHE010000295.1:0-3919 GCA_047616465.1 Alphaproteobacteria bacterium | reverse complement strand
AATACTGGCCCCGCGCCCATTCTCTCCCGGGCGCCGGGCCATTCTCCTCCCTGACCTTGGGGTGTGCTTCGGCACACCCCATTTTTTTAGTACGCGGCGGGGCCGGGCCTATAATGTAGCGAAATCTTATTACACCGGAGTGACACAAGTGGCAGGCAATATCGATAAACGACTAAGCGAGCTGGGCATCGACTTACCGCCGGCCAACGCGCCTGCGGGCAACTATGTTCCGTTCGTGCGAACCGGCGATCTGCTGTTCATTTCCGGCCAGATCCCCGTGGTTGACGGTAAGCCCGCCTTCATTGGCACCGTTGGGGACGAGCTCAGCGTCGAAGAGGGCGCGGCGGCGGCGCGCACCTGTGCCCTGTCTATATTGGCCCAGGCCCGCGAAGCGCTCGGCGGTGATCTTGACCGGGTCGTGCGGTGCGTAAAGCTATCGGGGTTCGTCGCCTGTACGACCGATTTCGGCGATCAGCCGAAAGTGATCAACGGCGCCTCCGACCTGATGGTCGAAGTGTTCGGCGATGCCGGCCGCCACGCCCGCGCCGCTGTCGGCATGTCCTCGTTGCCGCTCGGTGTGGCAGTCGAGGTCGAAGCTATCTTCGAGGTGAGATAACATCGTCAATCCAGCTCCCAAGCTGAAATGACACACGCGCACCACCATCATCATCACGGTTTGACATCGGCCCCTGGCGGCGACCGAAAGCTGGTCGTAGCCATCGGCATCAATGTCGTGCTGACTGTCGCCCAAATCATCGGCGGCGTATTTTCTGGCAGCCTCGCGTTGATCGCCGACGCCATCCACAATCTCAGCGATGCCGCGGCCTTGGCGATCGCCTTAATCGCGCGGCGAATCGCGCGTGTGCCGGCCGATGATGACCACACTTTCGGTCACGGGCGAGCCGAATTAATCGCCGCGGTATTTAATCTATCCTGGCTGATTTTCATTGGCATCTTCCTCATCTTCGAGGCCATCAAACGGCTGATTGACCCGCAACCGGTTGAGGGCTGGACGGTTGTCATCGTCGCTGGAATCGCACTTGCGGTGGATTTATGGACAGTTTTCCTCACCTTCCGCATGGCCAAGGAAAGCATGAATATCCGCGCGGCGTTCATCCACAATATGTCGGATGCGCTGGCGTCGCTCGGCGTCATAATTGGCGGCGTGCTGATCCTCACATTCGGTTGGCTGTTCGTCGACGCCATCGTCACTCTAGCGATTGCCGGTTATATTTTGGTCCATGCGGGCATCGAAATTCCAAAAGTGATCCATATCCTCATGCAAGGTGTGCCGAAGGACTTGGAAGTCTCTGTCGTTACCGCAGATTTGAAGCAGGTCGATGACGTTATCGATATTCAGCATGTGCATATCTGGCACATCGATGAGCATCGGCGCTCCTTTGAAGCCCATATAGTTGTAGACGGGCCAGCCGATATGGAACCGGTGAAGAAGACGTTGCGGCAGCGTTTGGCGGATAATTTCGATATTACCCACTCCACTCTGGAATTCGAATTTGCCGCGACTGAACCATAGATCTGTATTGGCCCCTTGGCGCTAGCCCTGTTCCCCCCTACTCTGACGATCCAGTTTCACACCCACTAAGTGACCTGACCATGCCCGACGGAAACGGCTCCGTTACAGCCCGCATCATTGAAAACATCGCCGATATTCCAGCGCCAATATGGGATGCGCTGGCGGGCCCCGATAACCCTTTCGTCAGCCATGCGTTCCTCAACGCCCTGGAAGAAACCGGATGCGCCACCGAGCAGGCAGGTTGGCTGCCGCACCATTTGGTCGTCGAAGATGAAAACAGCGCCATCATCGCCGCGGCGCCCCTCTACATAAAAAGCCATTCCCAGGGCGAGTACGTATTCGACCATGGCTGGGCCCATGCTTGGGAGCGGGCGGGCGGACATTACTATCCTAAAATGCAGGTGTCGGCCCCGTTCTCTCCCGTTGGCGGCCCCCGCTTGCTGGCGGGCAATGCCCCCGACAGCGACGATTCGCGCCTCACCCTATTGCGGGCCCTGGAGACCGTCTGCGCCAGGATGGAATTGTCTTCGGTGCATGTCACATTTTCGACCGAGCATGAATGGAACCTGATGGGCGCCGCGGGATGGATCCAGCGCATTGGCCGGCAGTTCCATTGGCATAACCGTGGATACAACACTTTCGACGATTTTCTCGGCGAGCTGACCAGTCGAAAACGCAAGTCGATCCGCAAAGAGCGCCGCGCGGTCGCCGACCAAGGCCTGATTGTACGGCCCTATGTCGGTGACGATATTCGACCCCAGCATTGGGATGCCTTTTATAGGTTTTATGTCGATACCTACGACCGCAAATGGGGCTACCCCTACCTCACCCGCGAGTTCTTCGAGGTCGCCCAGGAACGCCTCGGCGACCGCATCGTTTTGATGATCGCCGAATTGGAAGATATTCCCGTCGCCGGCGCCCTCAATTTACGGGGCGGCGATGCCTTGTTCGGCCGCAATTGGGGCTGCCGGGACGACTATCCCTTCCTGCATTTCGAGACCTGTTATTACCAGGCCATCGATTTTGCGATTGCTAACAAGCTGAGCCGTGTCGAGGCCGGCACCCAAGGCCCGCACAAAGTGCAACGGGGCTACGAACCGGTCGAGACCTATAGCGGGCACTATATTCCCAACCAGTCTTTCCGCGAGGCGGTCGAGCAATTTTGCCGGGAAGAGCAAAAGGAAGTCGAATGGGAAATCGAGGCAATGGCAGAGCGATCCCCCTACCGGCAGGAAGACTAGTACCCGTTATTTTTCGACCAGAACCGGTTCTTTATCGGTCTCGCCGCCCGGATCTTTTTTGGCGGGCTTCGCGCTTTTAGCCGGCTTGCTCTGTTTTAAGTCGAACGTCAGCTTGCCGTCTTTGACCGCCACCTTTACGGCCCCGCCCTTGGCGAGCTTGCCGAACAGCAATTCTTCGGCGAGCGGTTTCTTGACATGGTCTTGAATGACCCTAGCCAAGGGACGCGCGCCAAACGCATCGTCGTAGCCGCGTTTAGCCAACCATTTGCGGGCTTCCTCGTCCAGATCGATCGTGACATCCCGGTCGTCGAGCTGGACTTCCAATTCCATGATGAACTTATCGACGACCCGGTTCATCACAGCCGGGCTCAAATTCTTGAACCCGATAACGGCGTCGAGCCGGTTGCGGAATTCCGGCGAGAACATGCGGTTGATCGCTTCCTTATCGTCGCCTTCGCGTTTGATATTGCCGAAGCCCATCGCCGGCTTCGCCAGGTCGGCAGCGCCGGCATTGGTGGTCATGATCAAGATCACATTGCGGCAATCGATGGCCTTACCGTTATGGTCGGTGAGTGTGCCATGATCCATCACCTGCAACAGGATGTTGAACAGGTCGGGATGGGCCTTCTCGATCTCGTCGAGCAACACCACAGAATGGGGATGTTGGTCTATCGAGTCGGTCAGCAAGCCACCCTGGTCGAAGCCGACATAGCCGGGAGGGGCGCCGATCAGACGCGAGATCGAATGACGTTCCATATATTCTGACATGTCGAAGCGGGTCAGCTCGATGCCCAGAGCCCGCGCCAATTGGCGGGCCACTTCGGTCTTGCCGACACCAGTCGGGCCGGAGAACAGGTAACTGCCGATGGGCTTTTCGGTCTCCCGCAAGCCGGCGCGCGACAGCTTGATCGCACTCGCCAATTCATCGATCGCCTGATCCTGGCCGAACACCATGGTTTTCAGGTCGCGATCGAGATTCAGCAACGCCGTGCGGTCATCCCGGCTGACCGATTTCGGCGGGATGCGGGCAATCTTGGCGACAACCGCCTCGACATCCTTGACCCCGACCGTCTTCTTACGCCGTGACGGCGACAACAATGACTGGGCCGCACCCACCTCGTCGATCACGTCTATGGCGCTATCG
>JBLHHE010000294.1:0-3932 GCA_047616465.1 Alphaproteobacteria bacterium | reverse complement strand
GGCGCATAATCGCGCCGCCGCTGCCTTCCAGAATGGCAGTGTGGCTATCCAGGATAATTCCTTCGATCTTCCCATCGGCCAAAAGGGCGCAAATCCACGATAAACGGACAGGGTCGTTACTGCGTAAGACTTCCTGCAATTTTTCATCATCCCAATTACGGCCCAGGCTGCGGCCTTGCACGTTCTTGTGTGCGGCAAACCGACCTCTTGACCCCTCGCTAGAGCCACCTATGCTCGCCTTACAGTTCTTGTACGTCAATGTTGCGGACCTGCCGGATGCATCATAGTGGCGTGAACATCCCCGCGAGGAGTATTTACATTGGCTGTCGTCGCACAATTAACGGGCGTCAGAGATAGCGGCGAGCCAACGCCGCTGGATGCGTTGCGCACTCTATGCGCGGCCGATTTGGCGCGGGTCAATCAGCTCATCATCGACCATATGCAGTCGGAAGTTCCGCTGATCCCTCAGCTCGCGGGGCATTTGATCGCCGCCGGCGGCAAGCGGTTGCGCCCGCTCCTCACGCTGGCCAGCGCGCGTCTTTGCAACTACCGCGGTGACGACCATATCGGCCTCGCCGCGGCGGTCGAATTTATTCACACCGCCACCCTTTTGCACGATGACGTCGTCGATGCTTCCGACTTACGCCGGGGCCGCGATACCGCGAACGCCGTGTGGGGAAACCAGGCCAGCGTCCTTGTCGGCGACTTTCTGTTCAGCCGCGCCTTCCGCTTGATGGTTGAGAGTGATTCGATGCGGGTGCTCGACATCTTGGCGAACGCCAGCGCGGTGATCGCCGAAGGTGAGGTCGCGCAATTAACCACCGCAAATGACACGGCAACCGACGAGGATGGCTATCTCAACGTAATTCGGTCGAAAACGGCAGCGCTGTTCGCCGCCGCCTGCCGGATCGGCGCGGTTATCGGCGACCGCCCGGAGCACGAAGAAGCGGCGCTCGACCAATACGGCCTCAACCTCGGCATTGCTTTCCAGCTTGTCGACGATTTTCTCGATTACGGGACGGCCGACGATCGGTTGGGCAAGGATGTCGGCGACGATTTCCGCGAGGGCAAAATTACCCTGCCGGTGATCTTGGCGTTCCGTCGGGGCGATGGGGAGCAGCAAAGTTTTTGGCGCCGCACGCTCGAAGATCTCGACCAGCATGATGTCGACCTCGACCATGCATGCCGGCTGCTGGCCAAACACGACGCCCTATCCGACACGCAAGTGCGCGCACGCGGATATGCCGAGACGGCCCGGGCCGCGCTCGACATCTTCCCCCAAGGCCCGCACCGCACCGCCCTGGAAGAAGTCGTCGATTTCTGCGTTGAACGCGTCTACTAGCGCCGATCACAAATAGGGCGAGAACAGGCGGGCTATACCGTCGCGCAGTTTGACGAAGATGTTGCGGTTCTGGAGATCGTCCAGGGTCAAACGACGGGCCTGCGCTAATTCCGCCGCGAATATACCCCCGAGTTGTCTCACCAGCTCGGTGCCCTGACATTCCACGTTGAACTCGAAATTCAGGATTAGGCTGCGGGGATCCCAATTGGATGAACCGACGAGCGCCCAACAATCATCAACCAGCATTAATTTGGAATGATTGAAGGGCGGCGGGCCCAACCAAACGCGGCAGCCAACACGGATCAATTCGTCCAGCCGCGCCATCGCCGCCCAGGTGACAAAAGCCAAATTGGTCTTCTCGGGCAAAATAATATCGACCTCGACACCGCGCAGCGCGGCCAGGCGCAGCCCGGCGGCAAGGGTTTCATCGGGCAAAAAATACGGTGTCATAACGCGCAGCGACTGGCGGGCTTCAGAGATTGCCGCCGCAAAAATCCAGCGCATCCGCTCGACCGATTCATGCGGCCCGGAGGGAATACCGCGCGCGACAACGTCGCTCTTGCCGGTTAACGGCGGAAACCAGCTTTCCCCAACCAGGGATTCCTTGGTTGTAATATACCAATCGTCGGCGAACGCCTCGGTGAGGTGTGCCACCAATGGTCCCTCTACTTTAAAATGAATATCCCGCACGATGCGTCGAACCTGCGCGTCGGTTCGGTTGGCAGCGCTGATATTCATGCCGCCGGTAAACCCGGTCTTACCGTCGATCACCAGAATTTTCTGGTGATTGCGCAGATTGAGGTACGGCATCCGCCACGGCCACAAGGAATACATGAAACGCGAATGGGGAATTCCGGCGGCCTGCAAGGCCCGCGCGATCGGCGGCCACGAATAAATCTGCCCGACCCCATCGACCAAGACGCGCACTTCAACACCGCGTGCAACGGCGCGTTCCAGTGCCGCCACAAATTCCCGCCCTACCACGTCATATTTAAATATATAGGTCTCGAAGCATATCGAGCGCCTCGCACCCTCGATTGCCTGGATCATGTCCGGATAGGCCGCATCGCCATTCACCAGCGGCGTGATGGAGTTGGCCGGCGTAAGCCGGTTAGTCGCCAAGGCATCGGTCAGGCGGGTCAGGCCTTGATGAATCCCGACCGCACCGGAGCGGACCCCACTCGCGGGATCGGACGGTGTTTGAGCCATCGGAGGCGAGACAGTCTGACCTATTACGCGCGGCCTAATCCGGCTGGCCCTGCGCCGGATGCGATTGATGCCAAGCAATAGATAGGCGATCGACCCAATGATCGGGGACAGCAGAATCAGACCGACCCAGGCAATCGCGGCCCGTTCGTTGCGCTTGTACAAAATAACAGAAGCCGACAGCACGACCGTTACCATGACGACAAAACTTGTCGCGGCATACGGCCAATACTGCTGAACATACTCGAACACCGTTTCTCCCGAACCGTCACGAACAGACCAAACCGGCGCGCGGCATATGGCCGATTAAAATATTTCTGCCGCCAAATCGTAGATGCTTTAAGGGGTTTTCTCTAATTTATTCGGCGACGCAATCTCTGCTTGGCAGGATGCGGCGAACCCGGCCTAATAGGGGCTAGTGATCGCGTTCGCAGCGCATAACAATTAACGGAGACAGCGTCTCGTGAATTTTCCTGGGCTCGTTCGGCGGATCGTTTATCCGCGCACCTCGACACCCGATGAAGCCTGGGAGGCCGCCGGAAATAGCTGGTTGGCCGGCACGATTTTGGCCCTGAACCGCCTGCTGTTTGGCACCGTATGGTTGTCGTCGACGCAGCCCGTCGGACCGGGATTAGCGCAACTGGGGATCGGATTTGTATACATTCTCATGGCCCTACTCGCCTATCGCCGATCCCGGATCGCCAGCACTGTGATCCTCGTTCTAGCTGTCCTCGAAGTCCTGATCGAGGTGCTGTTTGAAATGATGTTAAAAGGCGATTACAGATTTAGTTTTGGGATCGCGGCGGTGGCGCTTGTGCTGGCGATTGGCGGATTCAGAGGCGCCAACGCCCTCTTTGCCCATTACCGCAATTCACAACCATAATTTCCAGCACGCGAGATTTGAGGGAGGTTTAAGAATGGCAACGCTACGCATTTGTTTCGTCGGCGACAGCATTACCGTGGGCAGCGGAGATACCGGGTTTCTAGGCTGGCCGGGCCGGTTGAGCATCGCTGAAACCGAACGCGGCCACGACGTCACGCTGTACAATATGGGAGTTCGCGGCGACACGTCGGAGATGGTACGCCCCCGTTGGCGCCGCGAGTGCGATGTGCGTTTGCCCGATCATGTAAACGGGCGCTTGGTGCTGTCGTTTGGGCTCAACGATACCGCCGAGGAAAGCGGCGCCGGCATCCGGGTGCCGCTAGAGGCTTCCCTCGCCAACGTACGCGCCATAATCGGCGAAGCGCGCGGTTGGTTACCGACAGTGGTCATCGGGCCGGTCCCGATTATCGATGATATGCAGCCGTACATCTTTCCGAATGGCATCGCATATCATTACACCAACGCGCGCGTCGCCGAACTGAACGCCCAGACCGCCAGCTT
>JBLHHE010000293.1:0-3952 GCA_047616465.1 Alphaproteobacteria bacterium | reverse complement strand
TCGCGGGTCAGTTGGCGATCGCACTGCGCCAGATTGCCGATCAACGCGAGCTCGAGAGATTATCGAGCACCGACGCTCTAACGGGTTTGATGAACCGCCGTGCGTTCCAGTCTTCGCTGGATACGGCAATTTCGCGAGCGATCCGAAATGAGACCTCTGGCGCCTTGATTTACGTCGATCTGGATAATTTTAAGGCCATGAACGATAACTATGGGCACGAAACTGGTGACGCCGTTCTTAGCGAAGTCGCCGCCATATTAACATCGCGTAGCCGCACATACGATCTGGTGGCGCGGATCGGTGGTGATGAATTCGTCGTCTGGCTCGACGGCGTCGACTTTAGCGTCGCTAAGCGACGGGCGGGAGAACTCGCCATGGAGCTGAATAAATTGTCTCGCCATTCCCGCGAGGGCTTGCCGCAACTTGGCGCTTCGGTCGGTATCGTCGAATTTGACCGCGATCACGATCAAGATACTCGGTTGTTGGTTGCCCGCGCTGACAGAGCGATGTACGACGTCAAGGCGCACAACAAGCAAACCGGCGAAGTGGCGATTGGCGCGGTACCGGCCGGGGTGAATGCTGGCGGCAAGGACGATCTAGTGCCGTTGTCTGACTTTGGCGACCCTCACGACGAGGTGTCGTCATGAACGATGCCGGTCCCCCAAAAACAACGGCTGAAACAATGGCCTATGATGACCAAAAACGGCTTGCCCATGACGGCAACTTCGAAGAGCGCCGCGAACTCGCGCAGCGCGGCGACGTGCGTCCCGAAATCCTCTATTTCTTGGCGAGCGACCCGGACACCGAAGTGCGTCGCAACATTGCCCGCAATCACACAGCACCGCGCCATGTTGATTTGCTGTTGGCGAAGGACGAGCAGGATGAGGTTCGAACCGACGTCGCTGGGAAAATCGCCAAAATCACGGTCGAGATAGCGGGCGGGAAACACGACAATATCTATAAATTGACAATGGAAGCGTTGGAGATTCTGGCGCGCGATCAATTGGTACGCGTTCGTCAGATATTATCCGAGACACTGAAGGAATGTCCGAAAGCGCCGGTGGATATCATAGAACGTCTGGCGCTCGATCGCGAGATTAGCGTCTCCCAGCCGGTCTTGGAGCATTCACCCGTTCTCAGCGATGACTTTCTTCTCAGGATTATCTCCAGCGAACCGGTCCACGGCGCCCTTAGTGCCATCGCGCGCCGCGTAGCGCTCGGTGAGACTGTTACCGACGCGATTGTCCATAATGGCGACGCCGAGGCGATCGCCCAATTATTGGGTAATAAGAGTACCCAGATCCGCGAGGAAACCCTCGATCGGATCGTCGATCAGGCTTCGGGCGAACCCACCTGGCACAAACCGTTGGTGTACCGGCCGAACATTCATGCCGAAGCGGCGATGCGAATAGCCGAAATTGTAGCTGCACCGTTGCTTGCGGACTTACGGGCGCGTACCGATCTGGAAGACGATACGGTGTCGGCCATCACAGAGATTGTCTTGCGGCGGCTAGATTCCGAAGATTTCGCGTCATTGACCGAAGCAACCGCACTCCTCGGCTCAGATGACAAGCGCCCCGGGGCACCGGAAGGTGCGCCTATAGACGCAACCCAAAAGGCTGAACCCGAGCGTTCGATGCAGGCGAACAAATCTCCGGGAGAGTCGGGAGAGTCGGAAGAGTCAAAGGAGAGTGCGGTTACAAAACGCGTCCGTCAGATGTATCTGAACAACGAACTCACCGAACATGAAATTTCGAGTGCGCTGGCCAGCGGGGGGCAAGAGTTCGTCGTTTATGCCGTGGCGTTAAAATCAAAAACGCCGGTGGATGTGGTCTCGCGCGCGATTTCTATGCGCAGTGGCAAAGCAATCGTCGCCCTATGTTGGAAGGCGGATCTGTCGATGCGTGTGGCAACGCGGGTGCAAATGCACTTGGCTCACATTCCACCAAGTGATGTTTTGCGAGCGACAGCGTCGGATGATTTTCCATTGTCCAAAGACGAAATGCGTTGGCAGCTCGAATTTATGGCCGGCCTGACGACATCGGCATAGCACAGCGAATTTTTTTGCCGTCACTCGGGCCAGATAGCCGTACCAACACCGTGCTCGGTAAACACTTCCAACAATAAAGCGTGTTCGGTACGGCCATCGAGGATGACGGCTGCTTCGACATCGGCTTGGACGGCGTTTATGCAAGTCTCCACTTTGGGGATCATCCCACCGCTTATGGTGCCTTCGTCGATGTGCATACGGGCTTCTGTGACGTTCATGTCGGGGATTAGCGTAGTGTCTTTGTCGAGTACGCCAGCCACGTCGGTTAACATCAGCAAGCGCGCCGCGCCGATTGCGCCGGCGATTGCGCCGGCGGCGGTATCTGCGTTGATATTATAAGTCTCGCCGTCGTTTCCCGTTCCGAGCGGTGCGATGACCGGAATCAAATCTGAATGGGCGAGATCTTCGAGCAACTGCGGATCGACTTTAGTCGGCTCGCCCACAAAACCGAGGTCGAGGATTTTCTCGATGTTGGAGTCCGATTCTGAACGTGTCCGCCGCACTTTGCGCGCCCGTATCAGGTTACCGTCCTTGCCCGATATACCCACGGCGCGGCCGCCCGCGGCGTTGATGGCCGCGGTGATCGCTTTGTTGATCGAGCCCGAAAGCACCATCTCGACAATTTCCACTGTCTCGCGGTCGGTGACGCGCAGACCGTCGACAAATTCGCTCTTTATTTTAAGCCGCTCCAGCATGGCGCCGATCTGCGGCCCGCCGCCATGCACGACCACGGGATTAATGCCGACTTGTTTGAGCAGAACCACGTCACGTGCAAACGAGGCGGCGAGTTTTTCATCACCCATGGCGTGGCCGCCATATTTGATGACAAAGGTCTTGCCGGAGTGTCGCCGCATGAACGGCAACGCTTCGGACAGCACACCGGCCGTGGCCAGCATTTCGGTGGTCGGCATTCCTGTTTTTTTTGCCATCGTGCTTTGGTTCTCTTATCCGGCCGAATCGCGAGCGGACTTTAACGCATTGGGGCCATCGGCTGCCAGCTTGGCGATTTCGGCGCGCAGCAGCGCGATGCCGTCACCGTTTCGTGCGCTCGTCGCGATCGGATCGGGCAAGGCGGCGGGGTGTGTTTTGAGGATTTTTGCGGTGGCGTCCATACGCGCAGCAAGCGCCCCCGCTGTTAATTTGTCGGTCTTGGTGAGGACGATCTGGTAGCCGACCGCGGTCGCGTCCAGCATCGTCATCATCTCCTCATCATTGGCCTTAATGCCGTGGCGGCCATCGATCAGAACGCAGAGCCGGCGCAGGGTCGGCCGCCCGCGCAGATAGTCGCGTACGGTTTGGGTCCATGCCGCGATGTCTGTTTTAGACGCCTTGGCATAACCATAGCCCGGCATGTCGACGAGCCACAATTTCGCCCCGAGATCAAAAAAATTCAACTGCTGGGTTCGACCGGGCGTGTTGCTGGTGCGGGCCAGCGAGCGGCGTCCGGTCAGCGCGTTGAGCAGGCTCGATTTGCCGCAGTTTGAACGGCCGGCGAAGGCTACTTCCGGCAGGTCGGGCTCGGCGAGGTGATCGAGCCGGGTGACGCCGCGCAGAAATGTGCAAGGTTGGGCGAACAGCCAACGGCCGAACTCGATCTGTTCGTCGTCTGCCGGGGCCGCCGCCTTCGGCGTGGCGCCGGCTGGGGTTTGGCCGGTGGTGGGCATGGTCTAAGTGGTTTTCTTCGCGCCGCCAATGGTGCCGCCGCCCACGGCAACCCCCATACGGCGCATGATTATGTACTGTTGGGTAACCGAAAGAAGGTTGTTCCAGGTCCAATAAATGACCAAGCCGACCGGGAAATTCGCTAGAAAGAACATGAACATAAGCGGCATCAGCATGAACATGCGCGCCTGTATCGGGTCGGCGGGAGCCGGGTTTAACTTCTGTTGCAGAAACATCGAA
>JBLHHE010000292.1:0-3956 GCA_047616465.1 Alphaproteobacteria bacterium | reverse complement strand
GGGCTAGATTGCTTGAGAGTGGTTAAAAAGCCGTTAGGGCCGGGGCGGTAACGCGGCCGCGTCGCTGAGGGCAAAGGTAGGCCAGCCGGCCTGTTCGAGCTTTTCCTGAATTTCCGCGGTGTGGCTGGCGTTTCGGGTTTCAATCACAACATCGATATCGGTCTGTTTCACGGGAACATCGTAGAATAAGCGCTGGTGTACGATTTCGACGATATTTCCCCCCGCTTCGCCAATAATGTGGGTGACCCGGGCCAGATTACCGGGCGCATCGGTGATTTGCACCCGCAGGCGCACCAATTGCCCGCCGCGCACCAACCCACGCAGCAATACCGAGGCGAGCAGGCGCATATCGATATTGCCGCCACTGACGACGAGGCCGGTAACGCGATCGCGGAACAAATTGGGCTCAGCTAAAACCGCTGCGAGCGCTACCGCTCCCGCCCCCTCGACAACCAGGCGGCCGGTATCCGCCATAAGCTCAACCGCGTTTTCGATCGCCAGCTCATCGACCAGGATAATCCGGTCAACCAGATCGCGAATAATGGGCAAGGTGTTCTTACCCGGCATCTTCACGGCGATACCTTCGGCCAGGGTTGCGCCGCCGGCCGTGACCTCTCGACCGGCCAACGTGTCGTGCATCGACGGATAAGATGCGGTCTCGACACCGATGATCCGGATATCGGGCTTCATCGCTTTCGCCGCCGTGGCAATACCGGCGATCAAACCGCCGCCGCCGATGGGGACGACGATCGTGTCCAGTTGGGGCAAATCGGCCAACATCTCGAGGCCGATCGTGCCTTGCCCCGCGATGACCAGGGGATCGTCGTAGGGGTGGATAAAGGTTAGATTTTCTTGGACCGCCAACTCTTGCGTAAATGCTTGCGCATCGGCCAACGTCTCGCCCTCTAAAACCACCTTCGCGCCATATCGCTCGGTGCGCTCGACTTTCGTAAACGGCGTATCCTTGGGCATCACCACGGTCGACGGGAAACCCAGCCTGTTTGCGAAATAGGCGACGCCTTGCCCGTGATTGCCGGCCGAACAGGCAACGACGCCGACGGCTCCCTCGCGGGGCAGGCTCGATAGTTTGTTCAAGGCGCCGCGTACTTTAAACGACCCGGTGTGTTGCAGGTTTTCCAACTTCAGATAGAGATCGCTGCCGGCGATCCTCGATAGTCCGGGCGACAAGGTGATCGGTGTGTGAACTACACAACCCCGGAGAACGGTGGCGGCGGCTTCGATATCTTTTAGGCTTATCGTCATGGCGCAAATCTCAGGGGGTGAGCGTCAATTCACCAATTGTCTCTTTGCGAACAGCGGCCGGATCTCCTTTTAGCATGAGATAGCGCCCATCGCGCCAATCGGTCGTTGTATTGGCAAAAAATTTCGAACGCACATGTCCCGATTGTCCCGTGGCGATCATCATGCGCGAGGCGTCGAGATCGGACAGATCGAATATCGCCCGCAACCCGGCTCCATGAACATGGGTGAACGGGCTTTTGTTCGTCGCGCGGGGGGTGCCCCGGTTGATGGTAAAATCGCCACCACTGGTGGGGATTGTCACCGCGAATAAATCGCCGATTACCGGTATCCGGCGCAGCACAGGATGTTCGAAGCGGGCGATATGAAGGTCGCCCCAACGCCAGGCTGCCGGGTTATCGCCCAAGCGATCGCGCAAATCGCCTATGGCGTCGGCGAAGGCCACAGACACCGTCGCCGTACAGTCTTCCGTCTCCACCGTGCCAATATCGTCGCACCATTGCGGGCTGCTGTTGAGCATGCGTTGCAAAACGCGCGGCCGGACCCCGCCATAGCGCGCTGCCAACGGTCCCAACTCGTCGCCATAAAGCTCCCGCCCCAGCGCTTGTAGCCAGGTGGAATAAATCAAGGGCTGCGCCTGGGACCGTGCCATAGCGCCATCCCAATCACGCAATAGGGCGAGAGCGGCTTGGCCCGCAGAATCGCGGAGCGGCGCAAGGTGACGCAGCAGTAAGGGTAAGAGGTCAAGCGCGGCGGGCGAGACAATATCGCCTTGCAGGGCGGCGAAGCTATCGCTGTCATGTTGGGTGGTGCGATCGAGCAATGTGGCGATCCGCTGCGCACGGTAACCTTCCGGCCAGTCCGGTGTAATCAGGTGCGGATAATTGTCGTCCACCACGCGATTATTTGCGTTCGCGATCCAACCGGTCGACGGGTTGTGACTCTGGGGCAGTTCGGCAAAGGGCACGAAACCGTCCCAGTCATAGTCGCCGGTCCAGCCCGGTACCGGCGTCCGCCCATCACCTCTTTTGCGTAGGGGTACGCGGGCCGGGGCGACAAAGCCAATGTCGCCATTGGTGAAGGCGTATACTAGGTTCTGCATCGGTGAATGGAATCTCGTGAGCGCTTCCATCAACTCGCCGCGCGACTGGGCTCGGTTAATATCGAATAGCGCGTCGGCCGTCCGGTCGTCGGGGCGCAGGGCAGGGAAGGCGAGCGACAGCACATGGCCGTCGGGCGCCACTGTTGCCGCTGTTTCGCTGATGTCGGAAATCACCGGGCCATGGCGCGTCGTACGAACCGTGAGGGTCACGGGCTCGCTGCGAAAGCGAACCGAGATCACTTCCTGGCGGGTCTCGAAGGGCAGGGCGCCGCCAGGGACAAGATATTGATTTGGATCGTCCGGGTTAAGGCGCTCGATGAATAGGTCTTGCGTATCGGCATGGGTTGTCGTGAGGCCCCAGGCGAGATCGCTGTTGTGACCGATGGCGAAGAAGGGCTGACCGGGCAACGTCGCACCGGCGCCGGAGAACTCTGGCGTGACGATGCGCGCCAGGTACCATATGCCGGGCGCCATGAAACCCAGATGGGGATCGTTCGCCATTAGCGGCTTGCCGCTGGCACTCCGGTTGCCATCGACGACCCATTGGTTCGAGGCGCTCGCCTGAAACAGAAAATCTGGAATGGCCCGGTCGATACCGGCTAAATCGAGCTGTCCGGCCAACCCGGTCAAGGCTGCGAGGGTGGTAGGAGTATCTTCGGGCTCACCGGGCCATAAATCTTCGATCTGTTGCCCCTCGAGCCGCGACGCCATTTGCGCCCGCAGCAGCTCTTGGGTCCAATTGCCGGACAACAGCAAGGCCATCAACCGGCCCCAAATCGCACTGTCGGCGGGGCGCCACGGCTCCGGTTCGTGGGCCAGCAGGATCAGTTCCGGCGGCCGTCCTGTATTTGGTGAGTTGAGCCAGGCATTCACCCCTTGGGTGTAGGCATCCAGGGCCGCGCGGGTCTGCGGCGCCATAGTGGCGACCGCGGCTTCTGCCAAATTCGCGATCCCCAATGTACGCATGAACCGGTCGGTTCGCAGGGCGCCGGCGCCGAAAAGCTCGGACAGCCGGCCGGTGCCGATGCGCCGGGCCAGTTCCATCTGGAAGAACCGGTCCTGGGCATGCAAATAGCCGAGCGCACGGTAGGCATCCAGAGGGGTATCGGCAAAGATGTGAGGCACCGCATTACCATCGCGGATAACCGTTACCTCACCGCTCAATTGGGGGATGCGGTCGCGGCCGTCATAGTCAGGCACACTTGTCTCGAGGACAATTGCGCTACCCGCGGCCAGCGCGATGACAACAATAATCGCCAGTCCCGCCAAGCCAGCAATAATGTAGCTAATATTCCGCGCGATTTTTTTCATATAGCCGACCTAAAGATCGACCTGATAAGTCTTCCATTGGCTTAAATAAGCCACCCGATCGTAGAAAGCGCGGGCCCGGTGATTGTCTTCGGCAGTGAACCAACGCAACCAGGACCAGCCGCGGTCGCGGCCAACGGCGCTTATCGCTGCGATGAGCGCATCGGCGGCGCCGCCACCACGGGCATCGGGCGCGACAAATAGATCGTCAAGAAATCCGGCGCTCGTTCCGGACAGCGGCCGGGGAAGTCCGCGAAAATGTGCGAGACCAACGACCCGCCCCGAA